>CAYMMR010000062.1:0-11536 GCA_964391545.1 uncultured Nitrospinota bacterium
CTCTTTATCCCATGGAAGCGGCGGAGAGCCGTCATGGCGCCTCGTATCCGAGTTGTTCTTAAAAGAATTTTATAACCCTTTTCTTTCTCCGCTTACAGATTCTGCCGTAATTCCCATCCCCTCGACTCAATCCTCTCCCCAAAGAAGAGAGGGTCAGGGTGAGGGGGTAAGAATTGCCTTTACTACGGATTCCTATGTAGTCAAACCCCTCTTTTTTCCAGGCGGAGATATTGGAAAGCTGGCGATAGCAGGCACAGTAAACGACCTATCTGTCATGGGCGCAAAACCCCTATTTATCTCCTGCGGGCTTATTATCGAGGATGGCTTTGAATACGATGCGCTCGAGAAGATTATTTCGTCAATGAAAAAAACCGCTTCGGACTCAAATGTTCAGATTGTAACAGGAGATACCAAGGTGGTGGAGAAAGGCGCTGCCGATAAAATTTTTATAAACACTGCAGGATTGGGCATCGTCATGGACGGAGTCGAATTAAAAAAAGAGAGGATTATTGCCGGAGATAAAGTAATAATCAGCGGCTCTATAGGAGACCATGGAATCTCCGTTCTCTCCAGAAGAGAGGGAATAGAGCTTGAATCGGAGATAAAGAGCGACTGCGCGCCCCTGAATGGTCTTATAACGGCGGTTCTTGAATCCGGCGCCAATATAAAATTTATGAGAGACCCCACAAGGGGCGGGCTTGCGGCAACATTAAATGAATTTGCAAAAGGCATGAACTGGGGGATATTGTTAAATGAACCGGAAATTCCTGTCAAGGAAAGCGTGAGGTCGGCATCGGATATTCTCGGATTCGACCCTTTATATATCGCAAATGAGGGAAAGGTTGTAATAATCGTCTCGTCGGCAGATAAAGACAGGGTTTTAAAAATAATGCAAAATCACCATTTAGGAAAAGATGCAAGAATAATCGGAGAGATAGTATCATCTCCAGAAGGGATGGTAACCTTAAAGACCGTTGTCGGTGGAACACGAATCGTGGATATGCCGTCAGGAGAGCAGCTGCCGAGAATATGCTGAACAAAGGACTGATCAGCCACAGACTAACACGGACAAAACCATTAGAATACAGAAGCCAGAATAAAAACAAAAATTGCTGTTCTTTAAGAATTCTGTATTCTGGCTTCTGTATTCTACTTTTTATTTAGTCCGTGTCTGTCCGTGGCAATTTTTTATAATTTCCTCGTTTCCATGTAATCTTTCAGTTCCTCTGCCAAAAATCTTCTTGAGCGATTTATGCGGGAGCGGACTGTTCCAACAGGGCATTCCTGAACCTCTGCTATCTCCCGATACGATAATCCCTCTATATCGCATGATATAATTGCCATGCGGAATTCCTCCGGCAGCTTGTTCAGGGCATTCTGGACTATTTCATCGAATCCCTCATCGAGACGAGTTGAGTGGTTGTGGAGTTTAAGCGTTAATGTGTTAAACTCCTCAACTCCAGAACTCCTCAACTCCTCAACTCCTCTCGCTTCTCTCCTCTCTTTTTTTATCTTATTTATAAATGTATTCTTTAATATCCTGAACAGCCATGCCTTACAGTTTGTCCCCTCTTTAAATTGGTGAAAAAACCTATAGGCGGACAGAAAGGCATCCTGAACAATGTCTTCCGCATCGGCTTTATTTCCCGTCATCCTCCATGCAAAATTATATAGGGTATCGAAATAAGGGACGGCAATTCGCTCAAACCTCTCTTTTTTATCATCCTCCATGGTTTTTATACCAGTCCCTCAATTTATAAGGCGAAATCCCTATAAAATAAAACGAGATAAGAATCCAGTTTCTTAAAGTGCAATAAATCACACCTTCCCTGTCCCATCTCCTCGACGATACGGTAATATATTCGGGGAGTATAACAAATTTTCCCATTTTTTTTAACTCCGCCGCAAATTTCACATCCTCCATAATAGGAATATCCGGTAATCCGCCAATTTCAAAAAATATATCTCTCTTTACGAATATCCCCTGATCGCCGTAGGCAATATTAAAAAACTTCGACCTCATATTAGCGGCAGATGATATTATCTTATGAGATGTTTTATCCGAATCTATTTTGAGCTTGAATGCGCCGCCTGCTATCCGAAGTTGGGAGTTTATAATTTTTAGCATTTCCCTTATCCCTGCCCCGGATATTACGGAATCGGCATGTAAAAATAAAAGCCATTCTCCGGCAGAAATCTTCGCCCCTCCATTCATCTGTATTCCTCTCCCTGCTGCTGAAATGCAAACCGAATCGGCAAGCCTTTTTGCGATTTCTACGGTCATGTCTTCGCTGCCGCCGTCGGCTACTATTATCTCGTATGATAGCTGACAGCCGATAGCCGATAGCTCTTTTTTTATGAAGGAAAGATTTTTTTCAAGAACGGACTCTTCGTTTAAGGTCGGAATAATTATGGAGAGCTTCATGGAAAAGTGTCATAGTGTCATAGTGTCATAGTGTCATAATCTTACTCCTCATACTCTGACTCTTTGATACTATGAATCTTTGACACTCTATTTAGCCGAGCTTATCTGCCGCAGGATAATATTATTGATCTCCTTATATATGGCTTCGGAAAATTCCCCTTTTGGAATAAAGACCTTATAATAATCGGACACATCCGTCAGGTCCTTCGGCGGGTCCTCCGCTACATAACCGAATATTTTTTTAATGCCATCTTGAGATTTATAATTCTCGCAGAAAAGCTCTCCCCAGCTTGTAGCATAAAATATCGTTGCCTCCTCTACCTTTTTTACCCACCGCTGGCTCAAAAAATTTATGATTATAAAAATCTTTACTTTTCGCGGCGCAGAAAGCAGGGCATCGTTTTGCAAATCCGCAATGTTTACCGGAGGGAAAAACACCTGCAAATCCTTAATAAGCGTATGTATCTCAGCCAACGAGATCGGCAGCGGATTTGGTATCAGATAAAAAGAGGTCTTTTCGTCGCAAAGCCTGTTATAGACCAGCCATATTATTATATCGAGCATATTGCCCCTTTTCAGCAGCTTATCGTTCGCCATTCCTATGGTTTCTTTTGACAACTGCCCGCGGTGCAGGCTCCAGACAGGCATCCTGTTTTTATCCATACCCACGCTAAAGGTCAGACGGTCTTGAAGCAGCCCCTCTTCAAAAGCCCTTTTCAGATATTCCACCTTATGCTCTTTTTTGGAATAGAGGGTAAAAAGCCTCCTGCCGAGCACCGTAAGGTCAATATCGCTTATCTTTCTCTGGACATTGGCTTCATTTTTCATCTTATCGGTGAGATTTTTATAGGTCTCTATCATAAAAGAATGAACCTGATTGCCGAGCCTCAATACCTTTTCAAACCCCCAGTCCTGATAATTATTCAGTTCGGACAAAATATCATCCCCCCATCCCCACCTTTGGACATAACTCCTAATCACTGTCTCTTTATAACCCGCCTCCTTTTTTCTGACTTCCGATTTCTGGCTTTTGATATCTATCTTCTCCCCCGCCTTTATGTAAAAGCATTTTCTGACGAGGTCAACCACATCCTTTCTTTCCTTGGTATTATGGTAATCGAGTATTCTATCTATCATTATCAGGTATGAGTCTAAGGATTTACCCGAATCTGCGGAGTTGAACACGGCTTTTTTAATATTATCGCAAAGGAGTTCGTGGCTATATTCCGGGTCTATAAAGCTTTCGAGCAGTCCCATTTTAAGAACGGACTTATAAGGGCTCGACATCGCCTTGTTCATCTGCCAGAGCGCTGCCCCAAAATATTCGTCGGTAGGTATGCTCTCGAGATTCCCAAGGTCAACGAATCCCTGATAATCGAGTTCGATGGATGCCTTCAATCTTTCTTTATACTTATTATATACATCGTTCGATGCGCCAACCGGCATTATCCACCAGAGAGGTATCTTACCGGATACAAATATGGATGTCCTGTAAAACTCCTCTTTCAGTATCCTCCCCTGGGACGAGCCTGCGCTCTCTTTGTCGCTCTGCCCGAAATCGCATTTCTTGACCTTTTCGATATCCGTAGGGAAAAAGTGAACCTCTGTCTCCTGTTTATCGGCCCATTCTTCGATAAGCCTAAGTTTTTTCTTTAATAAATCCATATCTTTTGGAGAAATAGCGGATTCATTGATACATACCCAGTAATCATAGTCGGATTTTTCATTCTGTGCAATCGAGGCTATGCTTCCCATAATCAGGAGGGACTCGACTGCATATTTCGAAGGAAATAATCTGGCAGCCCCTTCATCCAATATCTTGCTGTTCGGAAAAAGCTCTTTTAATGCCGATTTCATTGCATCTGTCCATTCGAACAGATTTATCCCTCCGGGCAGATCGGGGACATCGAGAAAACCCGGAAACCCCTTCAAATTCGTATGAATAAGAAATGGCACTGCATAAAAGGCTATTTTCGCCTTTTTAGGAGATATGCCTATCGCCCTGTTTATTTTTTCGGTATTAAATAATTTGAATAACCGTTTATTTTTTATAAGTTCTTTTTCCATAAAAAATCAGGTAAAGGTAGAGGCAGAGGTAAAGATTTTCTATACCTATACCTTCACCTCTACCTGTCTTAAAACAGTTCAAGCTGCACTTCTTCCATTCCTTCGAATTTTACAGGATAATTTCCGTCAAAACAAGCGCTGCAAAAATTATCCCTCCTCTCTTTAAAGATATTCATCATGCCCTCTATGCTTAAATAAGAAAGGCTGTCTGCGGTCAGATACCTGCATATCTCCTCTGTGGTATGTGTGGCTGCAATCAATTCCTTACGGTTCGGCGTATCTATTCCGTAAAAGCAAGGATGCGTAGTAGGCGGCGAGCTTATACGAACATGAACCTCCTTAGCGCCGGCATTCCTCAACATCTTTACAATCTTCCTGCTCGTAGTCCCCCTTACTATCGAATCGTCTATCACGATAACCCTCTTCCCGCCGATAACGCTTTTTACCGCATTCAACTTCAGTTTAACCCCAAAGTGTCTTATTGCATCTTTAGGCTCGATAAATGTCCTCCCTACATAATGGCTCCTGATTAGCCCCATCTCAAAGGGTATACCGGCTTCTAAAGAAAAACCCAGCGAAGCAGGCACACCCGAATCCGGAACAGGAATTACAATGCTTGCCCTGAGCGAAGCCGAAGGGTCGGCATCGATCTTCGTCTCCCTTGCAAGCTGCCTTCCCAACTCCTGTCTTATAAAATTTACACTCTCTCCGAATATGTCGCTGTCGGGCCTTGCAAAATATATTAACTCGAAGATACACTGCGAAATCTTCGAAACAGGGAATGGCTTATAGCTTTGAATCCCATTTTGATTTATAACTATGACCTCACCCGGCTCTACCTCTCTTTCGGGCTTCGCCTCTATTAAATCAAAGGCACAGGTTTCGGATGCCAGCACATAAGAATCTTTAAGTTTCCCCAGCCATAATGGCCTGAAACCGTTAGGGTCTCTTACTCCTATTAACTCGTTCTCGGACATAATTAAAAGAGAGTAGGCGCCCTTAACCATCGAAAGGGCATCCGCCACCCTGTTCAACAGCTTATCCTCCTTCGACTGGGCAATGAGATGCACTATCACCTCGGTATCCATAGTAGAGCGAAAAATCGAGCCGTAAGCCTCGAGTTCGCTCCTCACATAAGAGGCATTTACAAGATTGCCGTTATGAGCCAGAGATATAGAGCCGCGGGAATAATCAACAAGTATAGGTTGGGCATTTTTAAGGAGACTCGCCCCTGTTGTGGAATATCTGTTGTGTCCTATTGCAATATAACCGGGGAGTTTATCGAGACGCTCCTGCGAAAAAATATCCGCCACCAGCCCCATATGCACCTCGGAATGCAGGTGTTTTCCATCGGACGATACTATCCCCGAACTCTCTTGTCCCCTGTGCTGAAGGGCATGAAGCCCAAGGTAAGCAATATTTGCAGCCTCGGGATGACCGTATATACCGAAAATTCCACACATCTATCTAAAAGCAGGTTAAGGTTGAGGTTGAGCGATTGTTTTTCTTAGCCTTAACCTAAACCTTTCCTTGTATTTTACCTTGCATCGAATACATCTGCAAATCTTCCGCTGGTATGCCTCAATCTCATGCTTATCTGCTTTGTAACATTTTTAAGTATCTTAATGCCTATATCAGGGTATTTATCCAAAATCTCATCGAATTTGTCCTTATTCAGCATAAGAAGTTCGGTATCTTCTACGACTGTAGCCGTAGCAGAACGCGGGGCTTCATCTATAAGAGACATCTCCCCTATAGATGCACCCTTTCCATACTGGGCGAGGACAGTCTGATTTCCAGAAAGCGACTCCTTTTTTATTTCTACTTTTCCGCTTACAATAAGATAGAGGGTTTTTCCTATAGAGCCTTCTTTAAAAAGAGCCGTTCCCTTATCTGCTTTCTGGTAATTCATGTGAAGGGATAATATATCCAATTCCTCCTTATTAAGATACCCCAATTGAGGGATATCGTCTATCAGAGTCTTTATAAGCTCGATATTTTTCGCCATATATGCCTCCCATGAAAAGTGTCAAAGAGTCAGAGTATCAAAGCAAAAATAATTTTGACCCTCTGATACTACTCGGAAAATACCCTTTTAAAAATAAAATCTACATTTTTTAAATGATGGCTTAAACTGAATGCCCTCTCGACAGCAGCAGGAGATATAAACTTCATAATCTCTCTATCGCCTAAAATCAGGTCTTTGAAATCCCCTCCCCTCTCCCACACCTTCATAGAAACCTTTTGCACCAGCTTATACGCTTCCTCACGCGTGATTCCGCTTTTAATCAATTCCAACAATATACTTTCAGAATATACCAATCCTCCCATTTTATCCAGATTTTTTTTCATATTCTGGGGGTAAACAAGGAGCTTATCTACGAGATTAGCAAGTTTATTTACCATATAGTCAATTAGTATGGAGGTGTCGGGCATTATAATCCTCTCCACAGATGAATGGCTTATATCCCTCTCATGCCAGAGGGCTATATTCTCCATTGCCGCAATTCCATTAGCCCTGACAACCCTCGCCAACCCTGCAAGCTGCTCTGCCGTTATAGGATTTCTCTTATGCGGCATTGCAGAAGACCCTTTTTGTCCCATTGAAAAATACTCTTCTGCCTCAAGCACCTCAGTCCTCTGTAGATGTCTCAATTCCACTGCAATTTTTTCAATAGAGGAAGCAATTAAGGACAAGGTAATTAAATATTCCGCATGCCTGTCTCTCTGAATAATCTGATTCGATACAGGGGCAGGCTTTAGGGAAAATTTATTACAGACATATTCTTCAACGGAAGGGTCAATATTTGCAAATGTCCCTACTGCGCCGGAAACCATACCGCAGCTTATAGTCTCTTTTGCGTTTTCCATTCTCTTTATATTTCTCCGATTTTCTGCATACCATAGTGCAAGCTTTAAGCCAAAGGTAATGGGCTCTGCATGGACACCGTGAGATCTCCCTATCATCACTGTATCCTTAAACTCATAAGCCCTTTTCTTTAAAATATCGGAAAGGGTATTTAAGTCTTTTAATATTATATCCGACGCCTCTTTTAATTGGATGGCGAGGGAGGTATCGAGTAAATCCGATGATGTCATCCCCAGATGAATATATCTGGAATCTCCGCCTACATGTTCTGCAACATTCGTGAGAAAGGCTATAACATCGTGTTTAACGGTCTTTTCAATCTCATCGATTCTGGACGGGTCGAACCTTGCATTATTTTTAATATTTTCGAGGGCGCTCTTAGGTATATCTCCCCTTTCATTCAATGCCTCGCATACGGCAATCTCAACCTGAAGCCATTTCTCGTATTTATTCCGGAGCGTCCAAATATTAGCCATCTCGGGTCTGCTATAACGGTCTATCAATTTATTTCCTCCTTATCTTTTTATCACATACACAGCCGTTGCCTCTGTCCAATCGGTCGGCTCCATCCGATTGAGCCTTTTTACCAAATCGCTTATCATCCCTGTTGATTTTGCGTCATAGACCTTGAACATACCCTCCTGAAATCCGAGAGGCATTATATCCGCTTTTTTCTTTGTTGCAATAATCTTTATCCTCTCCTCTGCCATAGACTTGTCATAATTTGGAAGGAAATTTGCCTGCAATTTAATCTTGCCCTCCTCTGAAGGGAATGTGTAAGTCTTTCCTGCCCTTACACTGTTATCTGAATTTATTGAGTTTGGCAAAAGGAGGGTTACGGAGCCATCTGCGGCAACTGAAAAAATATAGATATAGCAATCAGCGATTGCCTGATAAAATATCTTTACCTCATCACCCTCTTTTAAATCTGTCTTTGAGAGGGTTAGTTTTATAGAAAGACCTTCTCCTCTTTCAGGATAAACAGGCTCTATAAGCGCTTTAAGTTTAACCCTGTAAAGATGCCTGTCCTTCTCATCCCACCCTTCTTTAATAATTTCAATCTTTTCTATCTTTCCCCTGACTGCTGTATATATCAAATCCTCTGCAATCTGATAGTTTGAGACAAGTGTATGTGCCTTTATGAATGCCCCAACCGCCTGTTCAACTGCCCTGTTTTGAGCATCTTTCTTTGCCCTCTCTTTTACCTCCTTTGGAGTCTCTACCTCTCCCTGATATGCCTCCCCGATTGCCTCAACCCAAACTTGTTTTTCAGAGGTATGAGCAGGAATGGCAAACAAAAAAACCGCAATAATGGAAAGAAATCCTTTTCTCATAATTTGAGAAGGAATTCTCAAAGGTCTCCCCATTATGATAACATTACTCCAAAAAGAATTCCTTCGGATAAAATTATTCCTCTATCAATAACAATTCCCCGAACTTCTTCTCGTCAATCTTACCTTCAAGAAATGCCTCAAGTGTCTTTGAGCGATTCGGGGTCTTTAATTCATCCATTGCCTTGTTCAGCTGGTCTGCTGTTATACTCCCCTTCTCAAGGGCAGACTTTAGCCTCGCCTTCGCCATATCGGCATCCATAACCTTCGCCCTCTCCCAATTCCTTGCTACTGCAAAATCCCCCTTGCCTGAAACTGTAGGATTCTGCTCCTGCCCTTTCAGTCTCTTTGCCATCTTTGGCACATTGTTTTTTATGTAATCTGCGAGTTCATCCACCTTTATCCATGCCTCTTTTCCTCCCTTCCCTTTTAATCCTTCCAACAGATAATGGCTGAAGATGCCCCCCTGAATCTCCTTTTCATCCTCCCATGACTGCTGATTTGCTGCCGATGATGTGATGATGACCTTGCCTGCCCCTTTTGGCTTTATGAGTTCGGAAGACATGCCCATGAGAACCAGCGGCTTCCCGCCCTTTGGGACAATGGATTTGCCTCCGCCTGTAAAACAGGCATCTAGCGCTACCATAACACCCTTTGCCTGCGATGAGTCCACAAGTTCCTGCAGATAGGAAATCTTTATACTCGTATCCTCCATAACCTCCGGGTCTGTTATCTCGACATCGCTTGGGACTAAAAAGGCATCTACAAACTTATCCTCCTCTGTCTTTGGCGCGCCATGCCCCGAAAAATAGACATATACATATCCGTTCCAGTTCTTTATCTTGCGGAGTCCTGCAATCATCTTATTCTTCGTGGCATCCTCGTTTAAGAGCAAGGTTGTATTCTCTTTTGGAACTCCACCGTATCTTGCATCAGTGAGTATGTCATAAACCTTTTTCGCATCCTGCGACGGATATTGCAGATGCGGAATATCCTGCCTGCCTTTGTAATCAATGCCTATAATAACCGCGTAAGTATCAAGGCGGAGAGGCGGGAGTTTTTCTTCGGCAGGCGATACGAGAGGCGGGAGTTTTTCTTCGTCTACGCGAGGCAAAGGTTTCCCTCCCACCATCTGCTGTAACAGCGCCTCGTATTTATCTTTATTGGAAGGGTCGTTTGACGACGCCTTGAGCACCCATTTTACCGCATCCGTATTTTTCCCCTCCCTGTAAAGCCCCATGCTGAGGAGCGCCATGAGTTTAGGGTCTTCTTTGACCTTCAGCCTCTTTTCAGCCAGCTCTATACCCCTCTTTACATCCCTCCCTTTTTCTATGAGGATGTAGGCGAGATTGGTGTATGCCTTTTCATGTTCGGGCTTGAGTTCAATGGTCTTTTCAAATTCGGATGACGCCCTGTCAAAATTATTAGTCTTGAGATACACCAATCCAATATTATAATGAATATCGGGGGAATCAGGACATAGTTTTAAGGCAGCATCATAAAAACCATAAGCCTTATTTATATCCTTTTCAAATACACTGTTGCCAGATTCAATCAACTGCGCCGCATCATCACAGTCATCGGCATACACGCTGATGGGGATGATGAGGGTAAAAAGAATCACCAAAATCATCTTTAACATAACACACCTCCTTTTCGTTCCCACGCAGAGCGTAAGAACGAGAATCAAACAGCGATGGCAATCTCTTTGTGCCCCTTGTAGCTTTGTGGCTGGGTCTTAATAAAGCTGTTCAGGTCTTCTGTTATTCTATTAACTAACCGATTAACATCCTCAGCTACTCGTCCGGAGACAAAGGATTGACCGCATTTGCTGCAGACATTGGCAGTAACATTCTTAACTGTTATTTTAATGTCTGATAGCTCATAAACCAGCTCTGTTTTCCCTAACTTTACAATCCCTCTGCATTCAGGGCATAATCTCTCTTTTTTAGGCATCGCTTTTTCCCTCCTTTTTTCTCCGTTGATAATTATGTATCCATTCATCATCGGATGGAGTATAAACTGTCGGGATATATATCAAGTCTCTATCCGAATAATCACAAACCACATGCAGCGGTAATCCATTTACCATCGTCCCATAAACTAAAACCCTGCGCCGTCGTGGATACCTCTCTATAATTTTACCGGTAAGTAAAACATATACAACATCCTCTGGTTCAACACCATCCTTTTTCGCTTCGGTAATAGCATGCTTGTAAAATTCGTAATTCTCATTTTGAATAAAACTTCTAATTTCCTCTATGGAAATAGTAGACACTATTCGTTGTTATCCTCTCTTTTTAAAATGTCACCCTATTAAATATGTATTTTCTCATCCCATAACTATCCGCATGCCTTGCATGCCAAAGATAGCTTTGAACAGATGGTTTCATACCTGTATTTTATTACTTCTTTCGCATAATGGTCAAGGTTATTTAATCATATATCACAGATAATGCGTGAAGACAAAAACACCTAAAATCAGGTTGGGCAGTACCTTCGGCATTAAAAAGCCTACCAGCCCTGCCCGCCCTTATGCTTTTTGACGGCAACCCCCCTTAATAAACATGTCCCTGCAGATAGGGGGGCTGGGGGTTGTTAGATAACCCCTCATTAAAGGGGACAACCCCCTGCCGTGCAGGCGCAGGCATCTGGACAGGGATAAAGACTGCTCCGGTATCCGTAAAATACCGGATGTTCTGCCATAATCCCCCTGTGCTCAGGAGGCGGAAACCGAGGTTGTTGTTCCTGTTCGACGGGGTGTTGTTGTTACGATTCGATGCCCGCAGGTTCTGCGGCTTGTTGTTCCAGCTGCCGCCCCGTTTCACCCGGTTATCGCCAGAA
>CAYMMR010000063.1:0-11441 GCA_964391545.1 uncultured Nitrospinota bacterium
GACACGAAGTGTCACCCTGAACGAAGTGAAGGGTCTTATAAGTTCCTTCGCTTTTGCTCATGGCAAGCTCCGTGAGGAATCTTGGTTTTAAGATTCTTCGCTCTGCTCAGAATGACAACGATGCTGTAATCTGCGGTTTAATCATGTCTTTGTTCCTATATATATCCTCACATCCACCTGCATATTGCTTAACCCCGATACTGCCTCGCTTTTATCCAGTCTTATCTTGACCTCCACGACTCTGGCGTCAACATCCGATGCGGGGTCAATGTTTAGAATGTCTTTTTTTGCTATAAGCCGTCCTATATATTCGACCGTGCCTGTTATACTGCCTGAAAAGGCATGGCTCGATATATCCGCCTTTTGTCCGATACTGACCCATCGAACATCCGTTTCATAAACCTCGACAGCAGCATACATCCGGTCTGTGTCTCCAAATTTTAAAATCGGCTTGCCTCCGGCAGCTTCTCCTTCATGCGCCATAATCTGCAATATCTCTCCGTTCCGCGGGGCGCGGATGACAGCTTGTTCGAGCTGCACACTTGCCGTCTCCATCTCTTTTTCCAGAGATGCGATTTTTATCTCCGACTGGATTTTGGCCAGTTCGGCTCTGGAAGTATCCAACCCGGAGCGGGCAAGCTGAATATCCATAGCCTGCGCCCTTTTCATTTCTTCGAGGCGGGCAGAGGCGGCATTTAATTGCTCATGCAGAGATGCCGCAGACATGGACTGGCGGTCTAAATCCTGCTGTGAGGTTATGCCTCTATCTTTCAGGCTTTTCAGACGCTCCGCCTCAAAGTTCGCAAAATTCCATTCGGACTTTAGTTTTCTTACCTCTGCCTCCTGTGAAGATATTTGCAATGGCAGAATTTCTTCGAGCCTTTTCAGCCTTACCTCGTTTTCCCGTATCCGGTTCGTTTGAAATTCGGTTTCCGCGGCCATTTGAGCCTTTGCCTCCTGCAATCGCGCCGAAATCATGTCTATCTCCGCAAGCCGTTGCAAATATCGCTTCCCGTAAGCCAGTTTTTGCCCTTTAATTACCTTTTGCCCCTCTTTTACGAGGATGCGCTCGATACGGTCGTCTTCGGGCATTCCCAATTCGATTACCTCTCCCATCGGCTCGACGCGTCCGGCGGCTGTAACAGTTTTCCTTGCAAGAACGGACGGATTGGAATCGGAAAGCGGGGCGGTATTTGCGCTTCCGGAAACGGTGAAAGAAGATATAAGCTTATAAGCGATGCCCGTCGTTAGGATAATCAGGAATATCCACAATGGAATACGAGGTTTTTTTGATACCTGACTCATTTCTATGCCCTGCCTCCCTTAAAAAATAAAAATCTATCGATGCCTTCATTTAACATGGCGACTGTTGCCTTCTTTACTTTTTTGCAGATTGTTTTAATAAGATATTTGGGCCTCGTATTGTATTTATAAGCAAATTTCAAAGCCCTCATGCCGATATCCATGAACTCCGGATCGCTCATGGTTCCTGTATAACTCTTATAGGGATGCCATGTAAATCTTTCCATGACATTTTTTCCGATAATGCCTTTTTCATTTAATTCGGCATTAAACTTCGAGCCTGGATAAGGGTTAAATATGCCTATATGAACCCATTCCGGCCCGATTTTACGAACCAGCTTCAAGGTATCCTCAATCTCTTCCTTGGTTTCCGTAGGCATGCCTACCATCAAAAAAATTGCCAAATCTATGCCCAATTGCTTTATAACCGGCACCTGTTTTCTAATCATATCTACGGTTATCGTCTTGCCCATGTGCGACAAAACCCTGTCACTGCCGGATTCTATGCCAATCTGAATTTCCGTGCATCCTGCCTTTTTCATTATGCCGAGCAAATCCGCATCTATAGTATCCAATCTCACCATACATACCCATTCGATATCCAACCGGCGTTTTATAATCTTTTCACATAACTCCACAGTTCGCTTTCTATTGGCGGTAAACAGATCATCCCAAAATTCGAAATAATTTTGTCCATACCGGCTTTTCAGGTATATCAATTCGTCTATGATATTATCGATGCTTCTAAATCTGGTCTTTTTGCTCCCCCAGACAGCGGATCCAGCACAAAACTTGCATGGATAAGGACAGCCGCGCGATGACAGGATATCCATATTTTGGTGAATTGGCTTAATCTCTCGGTTTATATCGATCACGAACATCGAGTCCCTGTCAATCCATGGGATTTCGTCCAGATTTTCTATTAAAGCACGCGGCGCTGTTCTTATTATTTCCCTGTTTTCTTTGAACATTATTCCATTAATATCCCGCAATGACGGGAGTTTACCTTTACGGCCTAAAAGATAAACTGCCAGCTCTAAAATAGTTTTCTCTCCTTCTCCTATAACAAGGAAATCCACAGAATCGTTTAAAATCAGCTCATTGTGGCAAGTTGCCGCTGCCGGTCCGCCAATTACAACTTTAATATCCGGAAATATATTTTTTACAATATTTGCCGCATTTATGGCTGCGGGGATTGTTATGACTGTGGCAAAAATCCCTACTATCTTCGGATCGGTTTTTTTAATAGCAACTTCCATGTCATTCCAAACCGGATTATCGGCAGTATTATTGATTTTTGAATAATACGAGGACCATGCCTCCAGACTCCACGAATCCGGCAAATAGGGAAATATCTTCGATAAATACCTGTCTATAGTATTCATTTTTATTTTCTCGGGCTGTAATATATCTGCATGATATATTTTTGAGATGATATTTCCTTTTTTCAAATAAGAAACCATGTGTCCCATACCCAGCGGGAATATGGGAAAATCCGTTTTCCAAAACACATAATATGGCGGAAAAATGAACAACAAATCTATATTGGTATAAGCATTGTTTTTCGACATAAATCCCCCCTATTAATTGAGATATTATAAAAATGCCTGTGTTTTGTCCCACTCTAATTTGACATTACTTATGGCGACCATGCCCGGGATGTAGCGCTGCACCGAGCCGGGCTGCAGCCTGAAGCTTGGAATTCGCTTAAACCACTCACGGAGCAGCGCAATAGTTTCGAGCCGCGCAAGATGAGCGCCCATGCAGTAATGCCGGCCTACGCCGAAGGTGAGATGCTGCTGCCTCCGGTTGAACTGCGGCTCGCAAGGGTTCGGATTCTCCGCAGCATCGAAGTTGGCAATGCCTGTGTGGAGTATCACATGGTCGCCGGCACGCATTTGTATGCCGTGAAATTCCACATCGCGCGTTACCGTGCGTGTAGTGCGGATAATCGGCGCCATACGCAGCAGCTCCTCTGCCTCATTCGCTAACTTACCGTCATCGTCAATGCACGTCAGTATCTCTGCCTGCTTGTCCGGCCGCTGCGCCAGAAGATAGAAGACATGCGCCATTGCATTGGTCATAGTATCGAGCCCGCCGATGAAGAGCAGATAACAGAAGTCCAGCGTCTCGTCCTCAGAGAGTTTCGCTCCATTATGCTCGGCAGCGATAATCTTGCTGATCATGTCGTTCTTTGGGTTTCTCCTCCGCTGGTCTATGACTGCTGTCAGGTAGGCAATCGCCTCCTGTTCTAACCTCGATCGTTCTTCAGGCGGCTCGAACATGCTTAATATCCGCCGGGCCCATAGATTTAATTTACGCGCGTCTTCCTGCGGCAATCCGGCCAGTTTAGTAAATATGATATTCGGCATGATGTCGGCAATGTCTTCTCCGAAATCGCAATGTCCTTGCGAGGCGATGCCGTTTACGATCTCTCTTGCTATTCCGCTCACCCAGTCTTTCATCTCTGCGACTGCCTCCGGAGTAAATCCATGACTCAGGATGTCGCGGTATACGGAATGCTGCGGAGGGTCAACATCTATAGGTATAAGCCTGCGGGCGAATTGGGATTGTGATGCATTACGACTGGAGAACAACTTCCAGTTTCTGAAGACCTCTCGAATAATAGCCGCCCGCATAGGCATCCAGCCGCCGCCGAATGCCGTTGACCAGATAATCGGCGGCAGCATCTGCGATGCACGCGCGTAGGTTTCCCAGCCCTTCTCTGCGTAATCGGCTTCTAACTGCGGGTCGTAGTCCATAACGAGATGCGCCGGCACATGAGACGGCGGCGCAGCGAACATCTCTGCCACAGGCTTTTCCATTTTTAAATCCTTCTTTAGGTAATAAAAATTGTAACTATTCAGCAAATTACAATATTCCCCCTTAATAAAGGGGGTTGGGGGGTTGTTTAAACTTTAATGCAGTGTATTACAACCCCCTTTGTCCCCCTTTTATAAGGGGGAATTTAATGGAAATTTATTTGCTGAATAGTTACTAAAAATTTATGACTCCAATTTATAATATGGATACCTACGGATAACATACGGATTCGATTTTTTTGTTCTAAAGGCAAAAATATGCACTAATATTTTTGCTTTCAGGCATAATTGTTATATAATGAATTTATGCTAAAAAACAGGTATCTGACCGATTATATTGTGGATGACCTGAAGGATAAGATGGTGTTTGTCGGAGGCCCCCGTCAGGTAGGCAACAGGGCAGAGCTATATTTTCTGAGGGATGTTGACAAGCGCGAGGTGGATTTTCTTGTAACTATAAACGATAAGCCATGGTTTGCCGTCGAGGCAAAACTCGGCGAGACAAGCTTATCTCCAAGCCTCCTCTATTTTAAGGATAGGTTGTCCATTCCATATATAACCAGGTGGTGAAGCGGGAGAAGATAGACAGGCTCGAAAGAGAAGCGAGGATAATTTCGGCAGGAAAATTTCTATCGGGGCTTATATGATTTTAGAATGTAAGTTCATGTACAGGAATTTCAATCTTGAGATTGCTTCGCTACGCTCGCAATGACACAGAAAATAGAAGTATCATTGCGAGGAGCGTAAGTGATGAAGCAATCTAATTCAATTACCCCATTTTCAGAGAAGAATAAATCTCCTCTGTTTTTGCCGAGGGTGTGATGCCGAGGGAGGCGGAAAGGGCGGCGCGGCAGAGGTTGTAAGTCCTTACAGCTTCGGTTTTTTGCCCGAGCCCGATGCGGCAGAGTATGAGATGCTGGTAAAAATCTTCGCAGAGCGGGTCTATCTCCAGCCCTTTTTGAAAATATTCCGCTGCCCTTTCGTGGTTATTGGATTTTTCCATAGAGGCGCCTGCCCTTATAACAAGGCGGTGGAATCTGTTTCTCAAATTTTCGCGGAGGGATATTGTCCATTCGTGATGGGTATCCGACGGCAGAAAATGGCCTTTATACATAGAGATAGCCTTTTCGTATAACCTTAAAGCGTCGTCTGTCTTTTTCCCCCTCACCCTAACCCTCTCCCCTCCGGGGAGAGGTAAGGTGAGGGGCGGTTTGTTATACTCATATTCCTCGATTGTCTCAAGCAGATTCTTAAAACACCATACATCCACCAAGCATATATTTCTGTCAATAATCAATATGCCGCCATACAGCCTGACTGCCTTTTCGCTGCCAATTATGCGGCGCAGGCGGAGGAGTGTTATTTCGAATGATTTGTGCGCCATGTCGCCTTCTGCATCGGGCCACAGCAGGTCTGTCATCTGCTCTATTGCCATTCCATCTGCACCGGCTGTAATGAGCGCCTTGAGCATCTCAAGAGGTTTTTTTTGCTCCTTTCGCGAAGGTGCGAGTGGTATGTCGTCTTTTATTATCTCAAACCTTCCGAGTGTATGTATTTTTATAGGATAGGGCCAGTTTTCAACTCCCCCAACTCCCCCTTTCTCCCCCTCTTTAACTCCCCCCGCCCCCCTCTTTAAGAAAGAGGGGGAGAAAGGGGGAGTTATTCTTTGTTTTCTGATAAGCCCTTTTACATAATCGGGCTCTATGCCTTCCTCCAGCGCCTTTGCGTAAAGAAATTGCATTACAGAAGGTTGATAAAATTCTATATGGGCATAACCGTGTCTCTTGCCCAGCGCCAGCCCGCTGCGAAGCGATTTAAGACCTTTTTTTTCATTTCCTTCTTTAAAAAGAAAATAGGCATGGTTTAGCAAACTGAACCACTCCAATACATGGCTCTTTATGTTTAAACTTATCCTGTGTGCCGTGTGAATATGAGACTTTGCATTCCTTGTGCGCTCCTGCAAGAATTCTACATGCGCCATACCGATATTCCACAACCCCTGGTGATAAAGCACTCCTTTGTTTGCCATCTGCAATAGATGCTCTTTTGCAACAGGGATATTATTTTTAAGGATGGCATGCCATGAGAAGATAAGATGATAATAGATGAGGTCAACGGTTCTGGCATTGCTTAAAAGCGATGTCATGCAGTTTAAAGATTTTTCCGCCGTTTCCATATCTCCGGCAGCAAGAGATGACGAGGCTTTGCATCCCCATAAGAAGAAATCCAGGGTCCGCACGCCGCTCCTGTCGGAAAGGGCTAATGCCTCCGATATGACCCTCATAGCGGAATCATATTGCCCCATCATCCAGTAATAAGCGGTCATCATCATTTTTATGCGAATCTCTGCAAATGGAGATCTCTCGATGAAATGGGGCTCGGCTTGCATCCGCTCCAGCAGTACGGCATTCTTGCCGAATTCTCCCTGCCATAGATAATAGTTGCTCATAACATACAGTGTATCCATGTAAATATCAATGGAGGAGTTTTGCTGCAGAAGGGCGGATACCCGTTCATGCCATCGTTTTACCAGTTCAGGCCGATTCGGTTTTCTGAAGGTAAGGGCTATGAGCATCCGTGATGATACGAATAACTCTATCTCTTTTGAAGGAAAGGAAGGATAGCTCTTTCTTATGTTATTCATCATTGCAATGCAGCCATCCAGCTTTTCCCACTTCTCGAACTCGAATATATAAGCATCCACAATACCTGCCCATGAAAGATATATGCCTGCCGTATTGCCGGCGGCTTTGAATGACTCAAAGGCTTTTTCGAGATATTTTCTTGTGCGGGCAATATCGAAGGGAAAGGAGCACATTCCTGTCCAGTATGAGAGCCACGGATTATCGTCTCTTGATTCGGCAGGCAAACAGCTTATCCATTCTGCGACAGTCTTATTTCTTCCTTGAATTAAGAATTTTCGTGCGTGATTTATTATCATACGGGTAAGAGCATCCCTGTCCCCTGCATTGCAGTAAAGTTTTGCCGAATCTTCAATCTGACCGGATTGTTCAAGGAGCATTGCCGCCTCTCTCCGTGCAGCGGATAGCTCATTGGGATTAAATTTGGTCTTTACCTTGTTTAAAAGAAATTCTCTGAGGAGGGGATGGTATTGATAGACAGGGACGGCGCCGGCAAGCCAGTCCGTAAAATAATGGTTGCGGCTCAGCCATGACAGGATGTTTTTGGCATTGTCGTTGCCGGTGAGCATTTCTGCCATGCGGGCTGTCATCGAGGGCAGAAAGGATGTTTTTAATAAGAAATTCTGTATCTCCTTTTCTGTTTTTTCGAAGAGCTCGCTGGCAAAGTAATCGAATGTTGCAGAAGTATCTATAGTTGGTGTTTCTGTATCCTTTGAGCCCGAATCAAGCTCAGGAGATTTAGGATAGGCCGGGTTGGCAGCTTTCCGATGAGCCATGTCCGGCACTCCACTCTCCATAGTGCTGGTCATTAACACAAGTCCCGCTGCCCATCCGTCTGTCTTTTTATGAAGTTGCTCTATATTGGCGCCTTTTGCTTTGAGTTTTGAGATTTTAGTCTTTATAAGTTTTTCCGCCTCCTTAATCGTAAACCTGATTTCATTCCATCCGAGAAAGCTTATTCTGTTACTTGCCCTCAGCCTTGCAAAGGCTGAGGGAGGCTGATGCCTGCTTACGAATACTGCCTGTATGCCTTGCGGGAGCGTATCTATTCCGTTAGCGATAATCTCGTGAAGTATCGAGCTGTCTGGCACATCCTGATAATTGTCGAAGACGATAACTCCCCCTTTACTCCCCCTCTTTATTAAAGAGGGGGACGGGGGGAGTTGGGGAGTTAGTCTGCTATACAGTTCTTCGAAATATCTTCTCGTAAATGCGGGTATTCCCTGTAAATATTCGGGGGTTAATAAAGGGAGCGGCCTTTTTTTATAGGGATTTGCCTTTTTTGCAGCCAGACCCATATAATAAAAGAATGTAGATATGTCAGCGTCGCCTTCGTCTATCTGATACCATACACATTTGAGCTTGCAGGCGGCAATATAGCTGGCAATCAATGTGGTCTTTCCCGAGCCGGCGGGCGCAGTTATCCAGAGAACAGGACTGTTTCTCTCCTTATTTAGAATCTTAAATAATCTTTCTCTCCGAACGATATTGGAGATTTTTGGAGGAGTTATTTTAGACAGGTAAGCATCTTTATTGGCGTCCGATTGCATTCTTTAAGCTTTTAATAAAATCGCCCACATCTTTGACAAGACCGTTCTTTCCCCCGGTCATGCCCGGTGCATGCCTTTCGATAATCTTTACGATAGCGCTCCCCACGATTATCCCATCGGCACAAGATGCAATTTCCTTTGCCTGGCCGGGCGTAGAGATGCCGAATCCGACTGCGAGGGGGAGTCCGGTGGATCCTCTTATCTTTTTTATCATGCCTTTAATATCTTTTGAAAGCAGTTTTCCACCCCCGGTTATGCCTGTAACGGAGATATAATAGATAAAACCGCGGCTCATGTCGCAGACAAGTTTTATTCTTTCTTCGTCGCTCGTAGGGGCTAATAGGAATATGGCGTCGAGCCCTTTTTTAATCGAAAGGTTAAAGAGATTGTCCGATTCTTCCGGAGGAAGGTCGGGGATAATTACCCCGTCAATACCTGCCGATACTGCGTCTCCGATAAACTTATTTTCGCCGTATCTATAGATTGGATTATAACTCGACATAAGGACTAAAGGCGCATCGGTTTTTTGACGCATCTCTCTTACCGTCTTTATAATCTTCTTTAACGAGATTCCTTTTTTTAATGCTCTCAGGTAGGACTTCTGTATGGTAGGACCATCTGCGAGAGGATCGGAAAATGGAACGCCGATCTCGATAATATCCGCCCCCCTTTTTTCTATTTCCAGCGCAAGGGCTTTTGTCGTCTCAATATCGGGGTCGCCTGCAGGAATAAAGGCAATCAATGCCTTTTCGTTTTTTCCTTTCAGTTCATCAAACTTTTCTTCAATTCTACCCATAAGAAATAGGTATAGGTAAAGGTAGAGAAAAAGGAGGCAGGGGTTAGGGATTAGGGATTAGTAGAATCTGTTTTTACTAACCCCTAATCCCTAATCTTTACCTTTACCTCTGCCTCTACCTTATGTTTATAGAGAATACTCATCGATACATTCCTTCGAGCCGGCAGCGATGCATTCTTTTCCCGTATGCTTAAATTTGGGGTTTAGAGATTCGCAAAACCCGTCTATCCACTTTCTGTTTATGGAACACATCAACTCCGAAGATACTCCTGCATCTTTCCAGTAACTATGGTGCAGGCAGTCTATATGCTTAGTTTTAAGGCAGCCGTTGTTTGTCTCCAATTCCGCAGCGTGGTCGCAGGGCATTCCATCGAGAAAGTAGTTATTGATAGTATTGTATAATTCTTCGACATTATCTTCCGGATTATGCTTCTCCTTTGCCTCGATGCCTTTTCCCCTCCCGTGCCAGTAAGCCGCATCTTCTGCAAGCTCTTTGTCGTTGTATTTATCTATTAATGTTTTTACCATCCTTGCCTCGCCGGTCTCGACTTCCATTATTTTATTGGCAAGCCATCCGTGAATCGGAGAGTCTCCTATCAACAGGTCAAGGGGAGTCTCAAAATCCTCTCCTTCCATTTCTTTCCTTGTCTTCCCGCAGATGGATTCGACTTCATTGCCGTATTTTTCATAGAAGGCTGAAAATATCGCAGCCCTTCTATTCATGGCATTCTTTATCTTTTCATACATCCAATAATGAATCGGTCCCAAAAACGCACTCATTTTTAAACCTCCTTTTGTTCATATATAAAAATATATCCGCAGATTTCGCAGATTATCGCAGATTAACACTGGAGTTGAGTTGTGCAGAGGTTGAGTTGTTGACCCCTGACTGATTCTATCAGGGTTACTCAACCACTTAACTACTCAACTACTTAACTTATTGTGAATCTATGTAATCTGTGGATTAATTATGTTTTTGCAGGAACTTATTTATCCACACTAACGAGTATCTCTTTACACTCCTTAAAATCCGGGTCTATTGTAAGGGCGCTTTTAAAGGATGAGATAGCCTCCTTTTTCATGCTCGCCTCCAGATACGCCCTTCCCATGTTGTAGTATATTGCCTCATCGTTCGGGTCAACCCTTAATGCCTTCTTGTATTCCTCTATTGCCTCTAAATACTTCCCCTTCCTCCTTAATGCGATGCCGAGCCTGTTGTATACATGAACGCTCTCGACTACATTCAACGAACCTTTGAATGCCTCTGCTGCCTTTTCATCTTGTCCTGCCTTCAAGTATGCCTCGCCTATCTCCGTCTGTATCTCGGCGTTTTTTGGGTTAACTTTTATGGCTGCTTTAAATACCTCATCTGCCTTTTCCAAATTACCCGCAGATAGATATACCTTACCAAGTTGTGCCTGTCTCTGCGTATTATGGGGGCTTATCTTCACCGCCCTCTCGAGCGCCTCTGCCGCCTTGTCAGCATCCCCTTTCTTTGCATATAAATCCCCCATGCTTTGATGCACTTTTATATACTGCGGATTGGTTTTATATGCCTCTTCGTAATAGGCGATTGCTTTATCGTCCTGCCCCAATTTTTCGTATATATGCCCTATTGCATGCCGTATCCTTGCGCTCTTGGGATTAACTTTTAATGCCTCTTCGTAAAGGAAAATTGCATCTTTATATTTACCGCCTTCGACGCATTTTTCAGCCTTAATTATAAGCCTGTCCATTGTGGTGGGGTTTGTCTTTTTTTCCAATATCTGGTTGATCTTCTCTTCGAGTGTCTTTGCAATAAAGGGTTTTATTATGTAACCGTCCACATCCGTCTCTGCTGCCTGAACTATCTGTGCGGCATCAACCTCTGCGGTAACCATGAGAAATGGTATATCCCTCAGCTTTTCGTTTTCCTTCACCTTCTGGAGGAGCTCTATGCCGGACATTACAGGCATATTCCAGTCGCATATAACAAAATCGAACTTTTCCGCCTGAATCTTTTCAAGCGCAGTCTCTCCATCTTCAGCCTCTGCTATAAATTCATAACCGAGGTAGCGGAGCATATTCTTTATCGTTCGCCTCATGTTGGTCATGTCGTCCACAACCAACAGCTTCATCTTTTTGTTTGCCGGCATATAAGCCTTTCCCCTCACCCTAACCCTCTCCCCTGAGGAGAGAGGTTTAGGGTGAGGGGTTGAATTAAATATTTATGCACTTAAATTCGTAACAAGATTTATACCAGATTTTGTAAATTATAGCAAATTATATCAGATAAAACTTGTAGACTCAAACGAAGATGATAGATTTTTAAGGAAATTATAAAACCTTT
>CAYMMR010000064.1:0-11428 GCA_964391545.1 uncultured Nitrospinota bacterium
AAATATTTGTAACTATTCAGCAAATAAATTTCCATTAAATTCCCCCTTATAAAAGGGGGACAAAGGGGGTTGTAATACACTGCATTAAAGTTTAAACAACCCCCCAACCCCCTTTATTAAGGGGGAATATTGTAATTTGCTGAATAGTTACATTTAATTTTTTATAAATATCCTCGATATAAATATCTTTCCATATAGATATTTTCCACCTCCTCCCATGAATGAAATCTCTTTATTGTCTATATTTTAATACTTCTTTCGCATAATGGTCAAGGTTATTCTACTCGTTTTTTGAACCACTTTTGAACCGCTTAAAAGCTTAATATGCGTTTTCAAATCCCCTCCAGAGTGTCATAAGTATAATCTTCAAATCGAACATCAATGACCAGTTCTCTATATAATATAAATCGTATTCGATGCGCTTCTCTATGGATGTATTCCCCCGCCAGCCGTTTACCTGCGCCCATCCCGTTATGCCGGACTTCATCTTGTGCCTTAGCATGTATTGCGGCACTGTTTTTTTAAACTGCTCTACAAACACAGGCCTCTCCGGCCTCGGGCCCACAATGCTCATATCGCCTTTTAAGACATTAAAAAATTGCGGCAGTTCATCCATATTTGTCTTCCTTAAAAATGCGCCTATATGGGTTCTCCGCTCATCACCCGCCTTTGCCCATACAGGACCAGTCTTTTCTTCGGCATTTACGGACATGGTGCGGAATTTATAGGTTATAAATCTTTTCCCATCCATTCCCATCCTTTCCTGCTTATAAAATACCGGACCATGAGATGTAACCTTGATTAAAAGGGCTGTCAAAATCATTAACGGCGCAGTAATAAGCAGTATTGCAATGGAAAATATTATATCCGCCGTCCTCTTTATAACGATATTCCAGCCGTATAATGGGGTATCCTGCAGGCTGATGACAGGAAGCCCGTCAAGCTCGTCAACTCCTCCCCTCAGTGTCATAAACTCGCATACATCGGGGATTACTTTTATATCAACCATATCCTCATCGCCAATATCTTTTAACAGCTCTACGGCAAGGGCATGCTGCTCTACAGGCAATGATATGATAACCTGGTCAATATCTTTTTCATTTATTATCTTTCGTATATCTTTGTAATTTCCAATAACGGGAATACCATTAAGTTCGGAGTTAGGAGTTAGGGGTTCGGAGTTAGATAAAACACCTGCCACCTTTAGTCCAAGCTCCGGGTGCAGCTCTATTCTTTTTAAGACATCCTGCGCCAGCTTCCCTGTCCCTGCTATAAGGGCATATCTGAGATTGTAGCCCTTTCTCCTTAAATACCTCAGGGTTTCCCTGAACATAACCCTTTCTGCTGCCAGGGCGAAAACGGTCATTAAGAAAAAGAATAAAAATACAAGGCGGGAATATTCATACTGCCTGAAAAAAAATGTAATGGAAATCAAAACAAGAACCGAAAAAGAACACGCCTTGACAATATCGAAGACTTCGCTTATGTAAGAGGATATCCTCTTTGGATGGTAAAGCCCGAACGATTTAAACACAAAGCCCCATATAAGAATAATGGGGATTATAAGATAAAGATAAATAAGGAACGGCGGAATCCCCTTTTCTACGGAAAATAATCCGCTATAGAAACGGATGTAATAAGCAAGAAACCACGACAGTCCTATTACTGCAAGGTCGGCGAGGAAAAGAATGTTTTCGAAAAATTTGGCATGCTTTTTTAGCATATTAACAGACTATAATAAAAGCAGCCACGGATGGATACAGATAAACACAGATTTAAAGTTTATAAAGTTATAAAGTTCATAAAGTTACTTTAAAAACTTTCTACTTTATGAACTTGTAACTTTATTTCTTATCTGTGCAAATCTGTGTGTATCTGTGGCTAAAAATTCCCCTTTTTTGTCCTATAAAATTCTTCATATTTTTCCATTATATAATTTTTAATTTTATCTTTAAAGATTGCCCTGTCGAATTTCATGGCATGATTCCTTATGCTGCCTTTATCAAACCCTCCTTGATTCTCCTCAAAATAATTAACTGCTTCTATCAATGCCTCCGGCGTCTGCTCGTAGAAAAATAAACCGGTAGATGGGTTTACTTGCCCCCCCTGCTTACTACTTGCAGGAGCAGGCTTGCCCCTTGCCCCTTGCCCCTGATTTATCGGTATCACCGTCTCGAGAGCCCCTCCTTTTGCATAAGCAATGACCGGTTTACCCGATGCCATTGCCTCGAGAGGCGTTATTCCGAAATCCTCCTCGCCTGGAAAAACGAACGCCTTGCATCTCCCATAATATTCTTTTAACACATTATCATCCTGCCATCCTAAAAATTCTATATTGGATTTTGCGAGCCCTTTTAATCTTTCCTCATCCTGTCCATCTCCTATTATCTTCAATTTAAAACCTGTCCGGTTGAATGCATCTATTGCAATATCGAGTCTTTTATAAGGGGCAAAGGCGGATACCATTAGATAAAAATCTTCGGCCTTTTCAGATAGAGTGAATTTGCTGCAATCTACAGGGGGATAAATCACATCGGCATTTCGTCTGTAGTATTTTTCCACCCTTTTTGCAACATGATTGGAAATAGCCGCAAAATGATCCACCCTGTTGCTGGATGCAGCATCCCACATCCTTAAATAATGGGCAAGAATGCCCATAGTCTTTTTTGAAAACCAGCCGCTCCTTTCTCCTCCGAAGTAATCATCATATAAATCCCAGACATACCTCATAGGTGTGTAAATATACGAGATATGAGGCGCATCGGGGGGAGGTATTATCCCCTTTGCCACGCAGTGGCTGCTTGAAAGAATAAGGTCGTAGCCCTTTAGATTAAAACTCTCTATAGCATAAGGGAAAAAGGGCAGAAAAAAACGGTAATGACTTTTTACAAAAGGGAGATTTTGAATAAAGGAGGTTTTTATATTTCTATCCTCTATTGTCTTTGAAACCGAGCCGGGTATATGGATTAATGTATACAGGTCGGCATCCGGGAAAATCTCGCAGAAGACCTCGAGACACTTCTCCCCGCCCCTCATACCTGTCAGCCAGTCATGTATTATCGCAGCCTTCATACAGTATCCTACCAATTCCAGAAAGATTTAACTAATTGATACTGAAAAATGACTTTTTTGAACGACTTTTTAGTTTTTCTTTTGTTCCATAGTGTTATATTCAAATAATAAAGCAAAAGAAAAAATAACGGAAGTGAAAAAAAGGTCATTTTTCAGTGAGAACTAACTATACTTTATTTTTATTTTCTAAAACATTATTTTGCATTATAATATCTGCCATGTCAAAATGTTTTAAATGCGGAAGGGATTTGGGAGTCAAAGAGGAGCATAAGAAAATGGAGACCGAAAAGGGCAAGATTTGCTATGTCTGCTATAATAAATATAAGGCAGAAGAAAGAAATGAGGCAAAAAGCATCAAAGTGACAAAGGGTCAAATGGGCAAAGATTAATACTTTGATACTCTGACACTATACAATGACACAGGTTTCGATAGTAAAGACCGACAGATATAACTATTCAGAGGTATATGATGCGGTAAGGAAGAGCGTGGAACTCTTCGAAGCCAAAGGAAGACAGGAACATTTGCACCCTCTGCAGCTTCTGCATAGATGCCTGCCCGACGCAGGTAATTAAAAAAGGGGAAAGGGGATTGGATTTTAATTATGACGGCTGCATACGGTGCTTCTGCTGCTCCGAGGTATGCCCCGAAGGGGCAATGAAGGTCAGGCATGGACTTTTCCATAGATTGGCAGTATAGCATAAAAATAGATTCCTATAGTTTCGGCAATATTGTAATAGATGGAAAGAATTATTCCTCCGATGTTATAATTCTTAAAGATAAAGGAATATAAACAGGTTATTATGAATACCAATCTGCAGCACTATATTGACCTTGTAACCGTCCTGACGCAGAAGGAGATGAAGGTAAGATATAAAAACAGTTTCCTGGGTTATTTCTGGTCAATAGCCCATCCCCTCGCCTATTCCTTCGTATTTTTCGTAGCCTTCAAAATTGTTATGAGAATACAGATGGAGGATTATACCCTCTTTCTTATCGCAGGACTTTTCCCATGGCAGTGGTTTTCAAATTCCGTCAATCTCTCGCCTACGATTTTTCTGGCAAATGCCTCTATAATAAAAAAGGTGAATTTCCCGAGAAATGTAATACCCCTTACGATGGTAATTCAGGACATGCTCCATTTCATTTTATCCATTCCCGTTATAGTGATTTTTATCTTAATATACAATAAGCTGCCATATCTCTCATGGATATACGGAATTCCAATATTGCTCGTTATTCAATTTATAATGACCTACGGCATATCCCTGCTCATATCTTCCATAAATCTCTTTTTCAGGGATATGGAGAGGCTGACTGTTCTATTTACGACATTTCTGTTTTATTTTACCCCTGTTATTTATTCCGAGATAATGGTGCCGGAAAGATACAGGCATCTTATAAATTTGAATCCCCTTTCCCCATTAATGATAAGCTGGAGAAATCTCTTCCTGAACGGGAGATTAGAGCCTGCATATCTTTTCGTTAGTCTTGCCTACAGTCTGTTTGTCTTTCTAATAGGGTATCTGGTCTATAAAAAACTTTCATGGAAGTTTGCAGAGGTCTTATGAGAGAACCGGTAATTATTTTTAACAATGTAAGTAAAAGCTACCCTTCCTATCATCATGTCATAGGCGGGATTAAAAATTTCTTATTGAATATACCAAAAGCGGTAGGCTCGATAAGGAGGACAGGATACGAGGCATTGAAAGGCATATCCTTCGAGGCATATAAAGGGGAGACGCTCGGCATAATAGGCAGAAACGGGGCAGGCAAGAGCACCGCTTTAGGACTAATTGCAGGCGTATTAAAACCGTCTAAAGGGAATGTCATCGTAAAAGGGAGAATTTCTCCGCTCCTCGAGCTTGGGGCAGGGTTTCACCCGGAGTTGAGCGGCAGAGAAAATGTTATAATGAACGGCGTCCTGATGGGGCTTACAAGGGCAGAGGTTATGAAGAAAATAGACGAAATTATAGAATTCTCCGGACTCGGAGAATTCATAGAGCAGCCTATAAGGACTTATTCTTCAGGAATGCTTGCGAGACTCGGCTTTTCGGTTGTGGCACATCTCGATCCCGATATATTATTGATAGACGAGATACTTGCCGTTGGCGATATGGATTTCCAGAAAAAGTGCCTCGATAAGATGACAGGATTCAGAAATAACGGCGTTACAATCGTCTTCGTCTCGCATTCTATGGCAGATGTGGAAAGGATATGCGACAGGGTTATATGGATCGATAATCACATCATAAAGGATATAGGAACGCCTATAGATGTAGTATCTAAATATTCCAGAGGGTAAAATAGCTCAAAAACCCGGAGCAATATGTCATTAAAAGGCATTAATGTTCTTATAGACGGCTATAATCTGGAACTTAAATATGGCACAGGCATAAAGACATATGGCATCACGCTGATTAAGGCATTGGCGCTTTTGGGCGCAGAAGTAAATGTGTTGTTCGGCAGCAAAAACGACGGCAATAACCCCGTTCCTAATGAGAGCTTACTTTTTAACCAAAACAAACTAAGGAGATTTACCAATTTAAAAAGTGCGCTTAAAGGAATATACAGGATTTTTTTTAAAGCCAATGCAATACAGGCAAAAAGAAAAAATACGGTAATTATTAATAACCTCGATACCGATTTTTTAAGCTCAACTGGCATCTTCAATCTAAATGAGTGTTACAAAGCAGCTGTTATTGCATACAGGATTTTGGGATTAACGACAAAGATTGTTTCTCCAGTAAAAGCAGATGTCTGGCATGCTACTTATCCTCTCCCTATAAAAATAAAGAATGCAAACAAGATAACGACCATTCATGATTTAATACCCCTTAGACTACCTCATACTACGCTGGATAATAAGCCATTTTTCTATAATATAGTCAAGGATTCGCTTAAATCTTCTTCGGCAATTATTGCGGTTTCGGAGCATACAAAGAAGGATATTATGGAGTTTTTTGACATCAATCCCGATAAAATCCATGTAACATATCAACCGGCAGTCTTGAGTCCTTTTTCCGCAGAGGAAAAGAAAAGGGAAATAAACTCCGTCTTAAAAAAGTGGAAACTCGATTTCAAGAGATACATGCTCTTTGTGGGCGCTATAGAGCCTAAAAAAAATGTCGGCAGGCTGATAGAGGCATATTTACGAATCGATGCCGACATGCCCCTTGTTATAGCCGGTAAAAGGGCATGGTTATGGGAAGGAGAGATAGGGAGGTTTGAGAGCCTTTTCAATGAAAACCTTGAGGGGAAAGTAAGGTTTATGGAATATGTTTCGGAAATGGAATTGAGGCATCTTTATTCCGGGGCATATTGTTTTGTCTTCCCCTCCCTCTACGAAGGATTTGGGCTGCCACCTCTCGAGGCAATGAATTTCGGCTGTCCTGTAATCGTTTCAAAAGCGGCAAGTCTTCCCGAGATATGCGGAGACGCTGCGCTTTATGTGGAAAATCCCTACGATGTCCATGAAATAAAGAATAAGATAGAGACGCTTCTCGGCAGCCTGCAATTGGCATCGAAGCTCTCTGCCCTTGGACTCGAAAGGGCTGAGTATTTTAGCATGGAAAATTATTTGCGGCGGCTCCAAGGGGTCTATAAAAAGGTTATTTAACTCACACCGAAAAATGAATATGAATTCGGATATGGTTAAAAACAACACCTTTATCAATATCACGATACTGCTCCTGTTTACCTTTTTGTCGTTTTTCTTTACATATCCCCTCATAAGCGACCTTTCCGGCTCAACCCTCGACTACCGTTTCCCTCGAGGGCATCATGACTGGTGGCTATACACATGGCTGTTAAATTACGGTCCGGAAATTCTCGGAAAGCTGTCCCATAATGAGTTGATGACCGGGCGGTTATTTTATCCTGCCGGCTATCCTATAGAACAAACGATACAGGGGGCTCCTGCCATAATAACCGCTTATCCGCTAATCAAGCTTTTTACGCTGCCAACCGTATCTAATCTGCTGATACTTATCTCTCTTATAATTATCTCATTCCTCACTTTTAAGCTGGTTAATCATTTAATCTCGCATACATTCGCGGCGTTCATATCCAGCGCAGCCTTTACCTTTTCTCCGATTGTTATAGCGCAGGCTAAAAGCCATTTTCTGATCCTTTTTTCGTTATTCGCCATACCTTTTTATATCTTCATGTTACTAAAACTTCACGAAAAACCGGGAATTAAAACCTCCATTTATTTTTCGCTATCTATTGTCCTGCTTTTCATAAGCTATTATTACTACCCGATTTTTTGCGCCATTATTACATTCCTATTTTTCTTGAGCGCACTTAACGATAAAACAATAACTCCTGAATTCTTGGCATGGCTGCTCATCTCCGTTCTGTCCGCCCTTCCATTCATACTTCTTCTGTTAATACCGATGTTCACTGCGGCTTACCTTAATCCATTTCTTGACCTGACCATCAATTATGCAAAAAATGAAAGCGTTGATTTTCTTGCTTTTTTTGTGCCCGATATTGACCATTTCGCATTAGGAAAATATGCTTCGGGTTTAAGAAGGAGATTTATGAACAATGATGCGCTTCAGTCCGCCTATATCGGCTGGTCGCTGTTACTAATCATTGCTGCCGGCATAATCCGCTCAAAACCGGACAGAAAAGAGATTTTCTGGTACTGCGGCGCTGTCGTTTTCTTCCTCCTCTCTCTTGGACCGACACTTAATATATACGGCATTGCCACATCAATACCTATGCCTTACAGGCTTTTTGAGATTTTGCCGGTTATCAATAATGTCTCGGATTGCAGTATATTCGCGCTTGTCTTCATGCTTTTCACAGCCGTGATTCTCGGCTTTGTATTAAAAAGACTCTGCATGCGCTTTAACGGAAAAAGAGGACGGCATTATTTTTTATCGGTAATTTTTCTGTTAATCTCTCTCGACTTCGCAGGTATCCCCATAAAGACCATGGATTTATCCGTTCCCGCCATTTACAACAAAATCAGGCAAGACGATGCCGATGTATCCGTGATCGAACTCCCCTTGAGGCATGACATAAGGTCTTACCTATATTTTCAGACGGTCCATAACAAGGACATGGTTAACGGCGGGCCAATAAGGCGTTATGAAAGCGAGTATGAAAAATATGGAAACAATTTCCAAATTATAAGAGAGCTTAGAAGCATAGCCGATAATGACCGTTTCCAGAATGAAAATATCGCGGATGAGGAAATCGAATATTTTATCGCTTTTTTCAAGATTGGTTATGTGGTCGTGCATAAAGATTTATTAAAATCCGAAAAAATAATCGCCATGCACAGGGAATATTTGGAAAGAAGTATCCGGCTTATCCCATACTATGAAGACAGTAATATAATTGCCTACAAAATTCCTCATACTGCGGAAGCGGGAAAAAATATCGTTTACGATGTCCATCCATCTCATAAAAATAGCCGTGTATTGCTCAAAGGATTTTCCGAGCCATATAAAGACAACGAGGATAATGGCTGGATAGATATTATCTCTAAAAATCCGTTAATGATATTTTATTTGCCTGAAAAGAAAAATTTAATATTTACCGCAAAACTCTGTTCCGAATATTATTCTGATGCCGATAATGCTAAAAAAGGTCTAAATATTATTATTAACGGCAATTTAGTAAACGCTAATATTGACGGGGCCTGCGGAAAAGTTGAATACAATGTTACTGCAGATCTCACCAAAAAAGGCTTAAACAAATTCGAGTTTCTTTTCGAGCATAATATAATAAAATATAAAACCCGCATTGCTTATCTTAGCTTTAAGCCTATTTAGTGTGCGGTTAAAAATGACATTTTTTTCACTAGAAATTATTTAACCCTGCATCGGCAATATCCAAGCCTTAACCTTCATATACAGTTCTGTATACTTTCACGGTTTCCTGAGCTGCCTTTTCCCATGAAAATTGCTTAACTCTTTTAAAACCTGCCTCTCTCAGCCGCCTTTTCAAATTTTCATCTTTCAAAACTCTTAATATCGCTTCCGATAAACCCTTTATATCTGCAGGGTCTGCCAATATACCTGCCTCTCCTACGGTTTCGGAGATGGATGGAATAGCGGATGCTATTACCGGACAGCCGCATGCCATTGCCTCGAGAGGAGGAAGCCCAAAACCTTCGTATATGGAAGGATATACAAATAGGTCAGCCATAGCGTATAGCAAAGGAAGACTTTCATCCGGCATATATCCGGTGAATATGACATCGTCTTTAATATCTTCCTCTTCTATAATTTTCAAGAGCCTTTTCTTTTCATTAAGCCATCCATCGCCGCCGCATATTACAAGTTTCTGCCCGATTCTGCCTGTCTTTCTTAAAATCGAATAAGCCTGTATCAATCCGCCGATGTTTTTTTTCGGCTCGATAGTCCCTATAAGTAGTATAAATCTATCGTTAAGTCCATATCTATTTTTAATCTCGGTTTTTCCATCATGCTCATCAACGGCTTTAAAGAATCTTCTTGCGGCTTCGGGAATTACATATATAAGTCTCTCATTGACATTCAATAACTCGACAAGCTCGGATTTGACAGAGAAAGAGGGAACTATAATAGCGTCTGCTGCATTAACCGCCCTTTTTATCATAAACCTGCAATAGAGCGAGAATTTCTTCGGTAAAGTCTGCGGATAACGAAAGGCAATAACATCATGAATAGTTACAACCTTTTTGAATCCTTTTAAAAAAAATGGGATATGAAATGTCGGCGAGTGAAAAATATCTATCTCTTTCTTGTTCAGATATAGAGGAAGGTAAAATTGCTCCCACATATCGCCGGCAGGATGCGATTCGAGAGTGAATTTTGTAATTATCGTTTTAAGGCGCGGATTTTCAAGCTGGAAGCTATTGCCGAATAAAGACATTTCAGCACGAGTATTGGAAAACACTTCATAAAAGCTGTCTTTATCCGCCTCTTTCAGCGCGTTTAATAAATTTTCGGCATAAACTCCTATGCCTGTCTTCCCTTTACCGATAACCCTTCCGTCAAAGGCAATTCTCAATTGTAGTTTTGACATGATAAACCTGTTTACCTTGAGCCTCTCTCTTTGTTTTGTCGTCGCCGTAACTGCGATTCTCCCCTCGTGTATTTTAAAATTTGGCTTTATCCCAAAGTTCTATGATATTTGACCCGAATCCTGCAATCGAGAAATTTTCTAATTGCAGGATAAGATGAGAAAAGGTATAATCTCCAATAGGTTAGTAACTATTAACAAACCGAAAGAAGGTTCGCCTTTTTCATGGAAACATAACATAAAGGTGTAAGAAGAAGCAACCAAAAATCAAGACCTTCGATACAAACTTTTCAGGCGATAAATGGGAATAAAGGTACTGTAGTAAAGCCGTTCGGTATTGCGGATGAATTGATCCCACCTATATCACTCGGGTGGCTTGCAGCGCAGATTCGGAAAGAACACAATGTTAATATCCTCGATGCCATCAAGGAAAGGAGGCATATAACAGCCCTTGAGAGCGTATGGCTTAGACATGGTTTTCCCCTGTCATACTATGTAGACAGCCATTCAATATTTATGACAGTAGTTGTGAGGGAATTGTTTTTAATACCATTCAAAACTCTGAATTACTATGATACCTTTTTCCTTCGCCTTCTCGATAATATTAGGACTGGCATAATGGGTTAGTAGCACCTTTACTATATCTCCTTCTTTATATTCACCCCTTACAGCATCGACCTTTCTGTCTAATTGATTGAACTTACTTACACTGCTTAATTTTAATTCTGCCTCCCCTACAATCAACACCTTACCTCCATCCCTCCTGCCAATGCCAAATATGTTTACCTCTTCACCACTTATCTCCGTTCTGATAAATTTATCGGTTATCTCTATTCCATATCTATCCTTAAAATATGCCGGTAATATTCTATACGCTTCATTTTCAAGGGAATAACCCATTGTCTTGCCAAGTCCTCCAATCTGGGTATTTGTATCTTTTAGAGACCTTGCAAGCCCTCTTACCTCTCTGGATAGTCCTTTTACCTCTATGGATAGCTCCTTTACCTCTGTAGATAGTCCTTTTACCTCCGCAGATAATTCCTTTAACTCCCTTTGAGTTTCCTTTTGAGCCTCAGCAAGCTCCTTCACGATACCTTTAAGCTCATTGAAATCATCCGCCTTTACAAGTTCATCATGAGCCTCTACTATTACCTTTGAAAGCGCAGTAGACTGCCTTGTATTAAATACCTTCTCTAATTCTCTCTTTATGGTTTGTGCTGTCAACATGATTGCATTATACATCAGATTTATATAAACTTCAAATAATTTTTGAAGAAAAACTGGACAACCTAGGCACATCGTGACCCCCTGAAGAAGAATTTTTATGTAATCCCC
>CAYMMR010000065.1:0-11003 GCA_964391545.1 uncultured Nitrospinota bacterium
GAGTTATACTCGATGCTCCCCTGTGCGCCGTAAAATCCCGACAGGGTAATATGCGCCCCTTCTCCAAGATGTGCATCCGACTGCTTCTCCTCAACCCATCCCGGAGGCGAAATTTCAACCCTGCCTATGTAGCCAAGCCCCGACTTCTCCACTGTCTTACTCGTCCATTTTGTCGTCTGCCCCGGATTCCAGCCATCCAATAGAGAGGCATAGTATTTCAACATCCCCTCTGCAAGCTTACCGTGCAGCATTATCTGTGGTCCGTAATAACCATGTCCGGTCTGGTCATTAAAAAACTTCTTTGCATCCTCTGTAACGGCGGGTCTCTCTATGATAAGCTGCTTCGATGAAGATGTAAGAGACACCCTCGAATAGGGGAGTTTTTTCTTGCCGAAAAGTAGGCTAAATTCATCGCTGAATTTGTAATCGCCAAAGATATAATAGGCATAGACACTGGCGGTAGAATCCTGCTTTGCGGTCTTGTCCGCCTCAAGCTCTGCCCCAAATTTAAAATTCTTGGTCAGGTTTCCGCCAATCTCCCATCTTACCCTTCTAAGATACATATCATTAATCGAGTTATAACTCTTGCCATCGTCAGCTTTAAGAGAGACGCTTGTCTCTCCGATATCAAATCTTGGCTGGAGACGAAACCTCATATTCAATTTTGTATCGTCGTCTATCTTGACATTGAATCCCTTTGTCTCTTTCCCAAGCAGAAAGTCGGTATCCGCAAAACTGTATGTCGAGAATAATACACCCGACAACATAACCGCTAAAAATATCCTTAAATGCCTCATTTGTTCCTCCTCCTAAAAAAGGTTCTTTAGTTTTTCCCTATCAACTCCTAACTCCTAACTCTTAACTCTCATCACTTACTTCCCATGTCTTTTATCATACTCAGCCATTGCCTCATTCGTATCGAAGACCACAGTCTCGCCATTAGGCCCATAACCGATTTTTGTTATGGCTATGCCTATCTCGCCCGATTTCTCGAAATCCGCCTTTTTCTTCGGAGAGATAAAGGCATAGAGCCTGCCGTCTTTCTCAAACTCAAGGTAGCTGTTCGCCCTGATTTTCCCGGGGCTCAGTTTTCCATCGCTCAGCTTAAATTCGAGAACAGTAGGCTCTTTCAGCTCAGTATCTGTTTCTGCAGAGACATAGCCGGCGCCTGATACAAAGGATATTCCTAATAATAAAGCCATAATCTTTTTCATCTTTTCACCCCCTTTCTTTTTAAAATCCTTCAAGGACAAAAACCTGATTTTATAATTTCATTAGATAAAACTATATCCATGTAGTGTTACGGAATTATGGCGGGGGTGTTAAAATTTGGTGAAGCCTTTGATTATCTATTCGGAACAATTTGTGTTAAAATTATTAAAATGGATCGTTCAAATTACCCGGTAAACCTTAAAAGGCTTCATGATATCGACAAAGATGATTACATCGGCAGCCTATCGCCTTCTCAACGATTAGAGATGGTGTGGCAGTTGACGCTGCAGGCATGGGCATTCAAGGAGGGGCTGGAGCATGAACCAAGACTTCCTCGATCTGTTGTCAGAACTATCCGTCTCAAAGGCTGATTACCTCGCCATCCTTTTGACGATAGTATTTCTAAGGGATTGAAGCGATAGGCAGTGTTCAGCCAAATTGTTTTTTGTCAGGAAAGATATATTTTCAGTCTCGGGACCAGGCAGCGGCTTGCCCCATATAATCATAGGGAGGTTTTTGGCAAGACATTCGGCAATCGTCATGCCGCCTGGCTTGGTGATGCACACATCGCTTATATCCATTAATTCATGGATATTATCCACATAACCGAATATAAATAGGAACGGCGACTTTCGCCCCGGCATTTCAAGCCTTCTTTTCAACCGCTTATTCGTGCCTGTAACAACTATGCACTGAAGCCGTAAATCCAACATTGTTTTTACAGCAGCTTTAATGTTTCCAAAACCATCGCCTCCGCCCAATACGAGCGCCGTAAATCTGTCAGGATTTAATCGCGGGTCTATTTTCCTGCAAAGCGCTGCCCTGTCTTCGATTAAATGAAACTCTTTTTTAACGGGGATAGGGGCAACTTCAATTCTCTTTTCTTCTATCTCCTTTTTTATCAGCTTTCCTTTTAATTCATCGGTAGCTACAAAAAATCTGTCTAATTGGCAGGTATTCCAGTATGCGTCGTCCATAAAATCCGTCAGGAGACCCCATACAGCCTTTATTCCTATATTTTTCTCTTTCAGATCCAATGATGCCATTGCACAGAAGACATGCGTGGAGATGATAAGGTCAGCAGGATAGTCTTTCAGGAGATGCTCCATCTTTTTAAGATATGGCTTAAATAAAAGAGATTTAAATCTGCGGCTAAAAGAAAGCTTACGATATAAGAAATGATAGGCTGCGGGGAGAAGCTTTATCGCAGAGAAATAGAAGATGCCGCTTAACCTGTCCCATAGATTTTTCTTAAAGTTAAGAAAATCAACAACCTTCACCTCGGCGCCTGGAAATTGAAGAGAGATATATTCAGAAACGGCGTCTGCGGCCCTGTTGTGTCCCGAGCCGAAACCTATGGATGCTATAAGAATCTTTTTATACATTCTCTACAATCCATATTAAAGACAGGGATACGGATATGCCTATCAGCGCCCCTATTATAACATCCGTCGGATAATGGAGTGCTAGAAAGACCCGTGATGTAGCTATCAGCACAGCGATTATAAATAAAGGGAGAAAGAGAAAAGGGAAATAGCATGCCATAACCGTGGCAGCGGCAAAGGCATTCATGGAGTGTCCCGAAGGGAATGAGTATTCATCGGGCGGCGGCAGGATGAATTCCATATCGGGATATGTCTCGAATGGCCTTTTTCTCGTTGTTCTATTTTTAACAATTTTGAATATCATTATACAGATGAATGCCGATAATATCTCGACAAAAACAGCCTTCACCCCCGTTATGCCTCCAAGAAGTATCAGGCAAAGGCTCAAAAAAAACCATATCGGCCCGTCGCCGAGCTTGCTTACAATCACCATCAGCGCAGAGAACCAGCGGCAGTATCGGAAATCGCATAAGCGATAGCTTATTATAGAATCGTATTTATATATCTTCTCCATGAATGTTGTCATTTATAAGCCTCCTGTAATCCAAAATCAGAACACGAATTTCACGAATATACGAATGCCACGAATAAAGACATTTATTTAACAGGGATGCACAAGATAATCAGCCCCTGAATGCAGCTATCAGGGGTTGTCCATCCTGTATATCACTGTTTGAATTTTTTTGTGTAATTCGTCAATTCGTGTTATTCGTGTTCTATTTCTTTTCCGATCTATTCGTATCGGGCAGTATAATCGTTATCTTTTCCCCTGCCACGGAAAACTCCGCAGGCAGTTCTCCCACCACATCTCCATCCGCTTGAATATAGGTCTTGCCTTCGGATGCTGCCCGTATTTTTTTTACGGTAAAATATTCGACATCCGGGTATTCGAGATGTTTTCTCCTTATTATCCCCCATGCGTATCTGAGCATGTTTCCGGCGCCTTTCTTTTTAAAAATACAAACATCGAGGTCATCCCTCTCGAAATCCGCAAATGGGGTAACGGAGATTCTCCCGCCGTAATATTTCATATTCCCCACAACCACGCCATATCCCTCGATTTTTTCGCCGGTATCGAGCTCTATCCCGAGAGGATAACTTGAATAGCTCAGGAGGTGACCTAAGGCTGTTATTATATATGAGAGCCTGCCGTATAGCTGCTTCAGTCTTAAATCGAGTCCGTAGACGACATAGGCGTCAAAACCGACACCTGCCATCAGTAAAAAGTAGCGGTTATTGACCTTGCCGAGATTTACCTTTTTCATCTTACCGTTGAGAATAATATCGCATGCCTTAATTGCATCCATCGGGATTCCTGTCTCGAGGGCAAATACATTTACAGTCCCTAAAGGAATAACCCCTAATGGAATAGAGAGTCCTGCGAGCCCGTTGATTATCTCGCTGATTGTGCCGTCCCCCCCTGCGGCAATTACAATATCCGCCTTGCCGTTACATGCCTCACGCGCCGCATGGAGCGCATCGCCCCTCTTCTTCGTAATAAATGTATCTACAATATTGCCATGAGCCGCCAGATAATCCTGGACTTTTGCTATAGTCCTCTTTCCGCTTCTGCCGGCAGTAAGATTCGCAATAAGCTTAATAAGCATAGACAATCGATGGATACCGCTCTAAATGAGGCCTCTCCCCTTTGAAGCTAATCCTCAGGATATGGGCTAAAAACAGGGGGCAGCGGTCGTGGTCTTCGGTATCGCAGTAGACCTGCCTGTCGGACGCAGAAGGGATAATATGCGTCAGCGAAGCATCGCATACTCTCTCTTTAAGATATTCGCACTTCATCCGAATCACCTCCCTTTCATTAAACTGTTAATTTTAACTCCTTCCAGACTACCTCGTGTTTCATAACCACTCGACAGCCTGGAAGAAGTTTTTGAGGAGGTAAAGATGATTCATCTTACTTTTTTAATGTTACACGATTATTAATTCTATGTTACATTTATGTGAATTTTTCAGATGAACGTTGAATTGAATGTGGTAATAAATTTACTTCCTTTTCCCAAACTGCTGATTGCCTCAATCTCTCCATCCATCGCATTTACAAGGGTCTTGACGATATACAGTCCTATCCCGCTTCCGGCTATATGTCCCTCCACGCTCCGGGACCTGTAAAATCTATCGAAGATATACGGTATATCGTCGGGGGAGATTCCCAGCCCCGAATCCTCGATAGTAATAACCAATCCGCCATCCCCTCTCGATGTTGATATGGAGACAGCGCCGCCCTTCTTATTATATTTAATTGCATTCCCTATTAAGTTGGACAGAACCATCTTCATGGCAATCGAGTTGAGATTAACAATATCGCTCGTGTTATCGAGATTGGTTTCAACCTGTAATCCCCTTACTGCAGCATCTTTTTTATAAGACGCCACGATTTTATTAATCAGACTGTTTAAAGAAAATCTCTCCATCCTTATCTTCCTCTCTCCATTTTCTATTTTGGAAAAAATGGACATCCCTTCGAGATATTCGGAGACGGTGGAGGCGGTGTTATTTAATATCTCGCTGAATTGTTCTCTCTTATCCCTCGTTATATTCTCTTTAGCAATGAGATACGAATATGCCCCGATAACATGAAGCTGGTTTTTGACTTCATGGTAAAAAAGTGCAGGGATGTCATTCCCTTTTTTTAACCGTTCCATAAGCTCATCCTCTATCCTCTTTTTTCTGAGCATGTTTTGAATCTTCAATAAAAGCTCATCCATATTCACCGGTTTTAAAAGATAATCATCCGCCCCGAGTCTCAAGCCCTTAATCTTATCCCCCGCAGCGGGGAGCGCAGTCAGCATAATAATAGGCAGTCTCCTGACCGTCTCATCCGAGCTTTTTCTGATGGTGGAGCAGACCTCCCATCCGTCGATTGGAGACATCATAATATCCAGCAATATCAAATCGGGTATTTGCCGTTTTATACTACCGATAGCCTCTTCTCCATTAGAGGCAAGCCATGTATTAAAGCCCCTTTCTGACAATTTATAGTGTAATAGATTTGCCAAATCCGGCTCATCTTCGACAATAAGAATCTTTTCCATACTATTCATATTCTTCCCCTTTTTTTGATAATAAATGCAAAATTCTTTTCTCGATCTCATCCCTGACGGCTCTAAAGACATCTATCGGCTGACTTTTGGGGTCTTGAATCTGCCAGTCTATCTTCTTTTTTGCAGGAACGGATGGGCATGAATCACCGCATCCCATTGTTATGAGCATGTCTATTTCCCCTTCCGGTAAAGCATCAAAGCCTTTCGATACCTGAGCAGAAATATCAATACCCCTTTCCTTCATCACGGCAGCAGCCGTTGGATTTACAATACCCGAAGGCTTTGAGCCGGCGCTGTAAACAGAGATTGCTTCGCCTCTGGCTCGCAATGACATTTCTTTGCCGTAATGCCTTGCGAATCCCTCAGCCATCTGGCTGCGGCAGGAATTTTCTATGCAGACAAAAAGAATCTTCATGCAGATAAGATTACACGACAAATTTTGCGGAAATATGACGGGAAGGTTAAGATTGGAAGGAGATTATGCAGTTAAAAATACTGGAATGCAGATGGACAAATTAGCTCACTTGCCCACCTCCAGTTTTTAGCAGTGTTTCCGTTTGCGAGGGCCCGGTTCAAATCCCGCCATGTCGGGATTTTTGGTCGGATTGTGAGCTTGACTTATTCTGCTCTTTATGATATTTCCCTTTTAAATCTATGTAAACATGTCCCTCCCACACATATACATAGGTGTTGGTGCTAATAAGGAGGTGCGTCATGAAAAAGCTCTTATTAACCTTCTTTATATTTTTCCTGCCTACTGTTCAATCTACAGAAGAAAGAAGCATTACAATAAAGGCAAAGGAAAGGAGGGATTTGCCGGTAGAGGCAAAGAAAGGGTCAGATACTGCGTTGCTGAATACAAAATACCATGCCATTATTATAGGCAATAACAACTATAAACACCTGCCGAAACTAAAGACAGCCATAGCAGATGCAAAAGGTGAATGTAAATGCACCATCAGCGAGGGTATTTATAAATGGAGAGGAGAAGGGGACTGCATCTCCCGGTAGTCCTCTCAATATGGAGAATCTCTCCACAGGCACAGTAAGTATCGGGGTAGAGGTAGAAGGATATGAATCGTTACAAAGGACAGTAACCATAGAGGAATCAATGGACACAAGAGGTCTTTGAGCTAAAGAGGATTGTAGTAGCAAGCCTCCCACCTCCACCTCCACCGCCCCCTGTTCAACCACAGGCAAAGTTAGCAGAGAAAGGCAACATGGTATTAATTCCGGCAGGGGAATTTATGGCAGGAGACCCGGGCTCACTCAAAGATATGGTTATTAATGCCTTTTACATGGGCAAATACGAAGTTACACAGAGGGAATATGAGCAGGTAATGGGGAAGAATCCATCATATTTTAAAGGCTCAGACCGTCCTGTAGAGAGTGTAACATGGTATGAGGCAGATGAATATTGTAAGAGGGTAGGAAAGAGATTACCTACAGAATGGGAATGGGAGAAGGCAGCAAAGGGAGGGACGACAACAAAATATTACCGGGGTAATGAAGTAGGGAAAAATAACGCAAATTGTGATGTCTGCGGCAGCCGGTGGAATAATAAGGAGACAGCCCCTGTGGGCAGTTTCAAGCCCATAAGAATTCACCCTGACTTTCAAAACTGAATTTTTTATCTTGCATCTTACATCCTGCATCTTGTATCTTTATATATGACGATACGGGAAGGTTTTGTATATATAAAAACCGGGAAGTTAAGAAGACACGGAATTATGAATCCGAATATTTTTCATCTGATTTCGGAAATATCCGAGAAGGAAGGGGTAACCTGTGTTTTGGTTGGGGGCTTTGCCGTCAATTATTACAAGGTTACTCGCCAGACGGCAGATGTTGATTTTTTGATAACCAAGGAAGGCTTCGAAAAAATATTGGTTTTGTTGGAAAAGGCAGGTTATAAGAAAGACTATACTCACGATGTATTTATTAAGCTTAAGGGCAGCAAGACATATTTAATGGATGTTGATTTTATGTTTGTTGATAAAGAAACCCTCGCCAGGATTATTAAAGAAGGAAAAAGGATTAGTATTGCAGGAGAAAAATTCATAGTTCCCTCTTTGAATAATTTGATTGCCCTCAAGCTTCATTCTATCAAATATAATCCTAAATTACGCTCAGCTAAAGACCTGCCGGATATTATTAACCTGGTCAGGATAAACAAAGTAGATTATAAAAATAAGGGATTCAGGGAATTGTGCTTGAAATACGGGACAGAAGATATTTACAAGAAAATATTAGATAGTATGTAAGGATGTATTATGAAAAAATTAAATTTCCCGATTATTCGTGAGCCTCTGCCAGATGCAAAATGGCTTTCTATGGATGATTATTTGAAATTCGTAAATTTTAACTTAAAATATACTTTTAATAGAAAAATTTACAAAAAATGGAAGAAGATGCTAACAGTAACGGAGCCTTTTGTCTTAAAGTGAACATTGCTTTTTTACTCTTTTATCCTTTTACATTTTTTCCTCGTTCCCACGCTCTGCTTTTCTCCCCCGCACCGTAGGGCAACCCTTTGTCCCCCTTTTATAAGGGGGAATTTAATGGAAATTTATTTGCTGAATAGTTACTAATGAAATTATGAAGAGGATAGTGGCAGGCTCAGGCTGAATGTAGTCCCTCTGCCCGAAATGCTCTTTACCCATATCTGTCCTTTATGCGCCTGTATGATATGTTTCACAATGGCAAGTCCGAGACCGGTTCCGCCGATCTCTCTGCTCCTGCCTTTATCTACACGGTAGAATCTCTCGAATATCCTCGGTATATCCTTTTCGGGAATGCCGATGCCTGTATCTTCCACATCAATCCTTATTGTCTTATCCTCTTTTCTTGCAGAGATTTTAACTTCTCCCTGATTGGTGTATTTGATTGCATTATCCACAAGATTGACAATGACCTGTTCGAGCCTTACCCTGTCTGCCGCTGCAGGCGGAAGGTTATCTACAATATCGAAAATAAGCTTCAGCCCTTTATCCCTTGCATTTTTTTCAAAGCCCTGAAGGATGCTGTTTATCAGCCCCTTTATATCTATTATCTCCAGCTTTAATTGCATCTGCTGCGATTCAATCATAGAGAGGGTCAGCAGGTCGTCTATGATTGCGGTCATCCTGTTCGTATGACGGTCAATAATGGTTAAAAATTTCTTTAGCGTGGCTTTGTCATCCATCGCCCCATCGAGCAGCGTCTCTGCATAACCCTTTATGCTTGCCAGCGGCGTCCTCAACTCATGGGAGACATTTGCGACAAAATCCCTCTTAATCGCCTCTACCTTTTTCTCTTCCGTTACATCCTGAAAAAATCCGATAACCATATCCGAAAACGGGACAAGCCTTGCTTCCAAAATTTGGCTCCCCTTGCCCTGTATAGTAATCTCCTGCGGCTGTTTTTTACCTGCCGAAATAATACCCCTGACAGTGTCCAATAACGGAGGGTCATTTATAATCTCATTAAATTTCCTTCCCTCGACGGTTCCGTTCATGGAAAATGTCTTCTCGAAAAACGGATTGGAATAGAGTATCCTTTCTTTTGCATCGAGAACTATAACGCCCATCTGCATTTCCCTGATAACCGCCTCTAAAAAACTATTCTTCATTCTTTCTCCAAAAATCTGTATCCAAAACCCCTGACCGTTTCTATATATTTTTCAGCCTTGCCGAGTTTTTCCCTGAGTCTCCTTATATGCGTATCCACGGTTCTATCGGTTACATACACATCCGCACCCCAAACCCTATCGAGCAGGTCGTTCCTCGACAGAACATTTCCCCTCGCCTTTGCAAGCTCTGCTATAAGCCTGAATTCCATAGCAGTCAGCTTTAATGCTTTGCCGTTTACGGTAACCTGCGATTTATTTATATCTATAAAAATCGGACCTGCCGCAATACTCTTAACCTTTTCCTGTTTGCCGTGAAGCCTCTTTAATACCGCCTTAACCCTCAATATAAACTCTCTCGGACTGAATGGTTTTGTAATATAATCTTCTGCGCCAAGCTCAAGGCCTACTATCCTGTCAACCTCCTCCCCTTTCGCGGTAAGCATGATTACAGGTATATGTCCTGTAGCTTCATCTTTTTTAATAATCTTGCAGACCTCGGTGCCTTCCATGCTCGGGAGCATTATATCGAGGATAATGAGGTCGGGCTTCTTTTTCCTTGTTAATTCTATTGCCTCCGGACCGTCTTTAGCAGAGATAACCTCAAATCCTGCCTTATCGAGATTATATTCGAGGAGGGTTAAAATATCCGTCTCGTCATCTACTATTAATATCTTTGATCGCATAAAAATATCATATCACTTTTATATATTGTTAAACAATAATCGCAGAACCATGTTACAGGATTATTAAGCTTGTGTTACAATTGTGTGAATTTTAATGCTTCTCGATTATTTTCTGTAAAATAATTACATCTTCAAAGACGAATAAGGAGCGAGGAATGAAAATCTTGATTACCGGCGGCACAGGCTTTGTAGGCACGCAGCTAACCTGCCGCTTAATTCAGGATAGGCATGAAGTAACCATTTTAACCCGTTCATTAAAAGGGGCAAAACTATTTTTGCCGGGAATTTCCTATTTAGAAGGCAACCCGACAAAGAAGGGAGATTGGCAAAAAGCAATTAAAAATCACGATATTGTAATTAATCTCGCAGGGGCTTCTATCTTCGGCAAATGGACAGAGGAATATAAAAAGGCAATTCTGGAGAGCCGTCTTACTGCCGCCAGAAATATCGTCGAAGGGATTTCCTCCCATCCTCAAAGTCCCTTTACTCTTTTCAGCGCATCTGCCGTCGGTTATTATGGTTTTTGCGGGAATGAGGAGCTGGCAGAGGATTCTCCTGCTGGAAAAGATTTTTTAGCCCGTGTCGCAATGGAGTGGGAAGGGGAGGCTTTAAAGGCCGGAGATAAAAGCGCCAGAGTGGTTATAACCAGATTCGGCATCGTGATGGGAGAAAAAGGCGGGGCCCTCTCTCGGATGATTCCTCTCTTCAAAAAATATATTGGAGGACCGATAGGAAGCGGAAAGCAATGGTTCTCATGGGTTCACATCAAAGACCTTGCAGAAGCCTTTATATTCCTTTTGAAACACCCCGAAATTTCAGGCATAGTAAACGTATGCTCGCCGAATCCCGTAAGGAATAAAGATATGGCACAAGCCCTTGGAAAAGCCCTTCACCGTCCATCTTTTATACCAGCCCCATCATTTATGATAAAGTTGGTATTGGGAGAATTCGGCTCGGTCATTTTGGAAGGACAGAGGGTCATCCCAAAAAAGTTACTGGAAAATGGTTTTGCCTTTCAATACCCTGATATTCATACGGCATTGCAGAGCATCAT
>CAYMMR010000066.1:0-10985 GCA_964391545.1 uncultured Nitrospinota bacterium
ATATGTCGAACGGCGGAGGCAAATACAATATAAAGGAGATTCTTGAGCCTGCTTCTTGCGGGATAAATCCTCAGGAAATAATGAAGGGGTTATTGTTTGACCAGCTTGCAGGGATTTAATGATGGACACAATTCTTGAAAGAAAAACATTCTCTGTTAAAGTAATTATTTTAGTAATTTTAATATCACTCCCCATCCTTGTAGGAGGGGGATTTGCATGGATAAAATATATCGCCCCTGCCATAGGAATGGTATCGCAGGATGTCACAAATACAAAGCCCGGACCAATGTTTCCATTAGAGCCATTTATAGTTAATCTTTCAGAACCCGGTGGAAAAAGATATATAAAGATAAAAATGGAATTTGAATCGCTTAATAAAGAGACGGAAAAAGAGCTTAAAAATAAGCTCCCTCTGTTGAAGGACAATATAATAACTGTTTTGACCGGCAAGAGATTGGAAGATGTAATAACCCCGGAAGGGAAGCTCAGGCTCAAAGAGGAGATAGAATTTAGGATTAACCAGAATCTTAGAACAGGGCTTGTAAAGAATGTATTTTTTACCGAGTTTGTAGTGCAATGACCACTTTAAAATGAATATAATTCTCGAAATAAAAAATCAAGAGAATGGCGAATGGGAACTCTTTCCAATCCTTACTGTAAAGGCGCAGGATTTCAGGGGAGGGCTGAGGACAGCGGTTTCCCCTGGCTCTGTCCTTGAAATGAGATTTGTAAACCTGAATGGAGATTCAAACACCTTTATAGAAGGTGAGTTTTGCGGAAGAATAAACTCCATTCGTCTTTTAGACGAGTCAGACTATTATCTGTTATGCGGAGAGGTAGTCAACGGACAAGATGTATGGGAAAGATTATCTGAGGGGCTTTTAAGATGACAGCATCAAATTCCATAGAAATAATTAAACCTCCTCCACCCTTTCCTGCTTACATCGGACTTGATATAAAGATTGAAATAGAAGGGAAGATTTATAATACATCTCTCAGAGGCATGAAGGAAGGGGAGTATTTAATCATTGATACTCCGGCAAAACAAGGCTCATACATAAGCCTTCATAAAGATATGGGGTGTGTAATAAGGTATATACACGAAGGAGAGGTATTCGGTTTTGTAACCTATGTAATGAAAAATTTTATAGAGCCTATCCGCACGGTTTTACTTGAATATCCCAAAAAGATAGAAAGCAAGAATTTGAGACATTCTAAAAGGATAGAAACCTTTATACCTGTTAAGATTATCTCTGATGCAGAAAAAGAGGGAAAAGGATATATTGTAGATATGAGTATAAGTGGATGCAGAATCCATGTTAATGGAAATATAGATTACCAGCCAAACCATGATATAAATCTATCCTTCAACCTTCCCACATCAGAGGAGATTAAGAACATGGCTGGTCGTGTTAAAAATGTCATGAGCAATAATGGACATATAAATATATGCAGTCTTGGAGTGGAGTTCAATAAACCAGAGGAAGTCAGCGTAAAAAAGATAATGGATTTCTTGCAGCTCTATCTGGAGATTAGAGGTAATAGCGATTAAAAAATATCTTAAAGGAGGAGGATGCCATGAATAAGTCTGACCTTTTAGATATTATGAAAACTTTTTTGATACCAGTTTCTCTTCGATAATATCCTTACTCAGTTCACCTTTAACCTTATCCTTTATCCTGCCGTCCTCATCAATAAAAAAGGTAACAGGAAGTCCGATTATTCCGTAATCCATCGAGACTTTTAAATTCCTGTCTATCAAGATTATAAATTTTATCTCTTGCCTTGATACAAATTTTCTGATTCTTTCGAGGTCTTCATTGTAATTTATCCCTATGACTGCAACCCTTCCATTTCCTCTCACAGTATGAATCTCCCGTAAAAGAGGCATCTCCTTTACACAGGGAGGACACCATGTCGCCCAGAAATTGAGTATAACCTTTTTACCCCTATAATCTTTAAGGCTTACCTTTTTGCCGTCTAAGTCGGTAAGCGTAAATTCCGGCGCAGTGTCGCCGATACCGGCTACAGTATGCCTCTCGGCTTCTTTGCAACCGGAGATAAGAATAAAAAATGTAACTATTCAGTAAACCACCTATAGCACCCTATAATATTACTTTTTCATTTGGTATGACAGGCTTCCAGCCTGTTAATCACAGGCAGGATGCCTGTGTTACTATAAAACATTGCACACAACAGGTGGTTTACTGAATAGTTACTAAAAAATAAACAAAAAATCTGACAGGACACAGATTTACACAGATGAATACGGATACCCCCCCTCAATCCCCCCTTAATATAAGGGGGGAGTTTTTGGGAGTTTATCCTGATTTTTCCGTGTTTATTTGTGTCCAAAATTCCAACTCTTTGCCTTTCACAGTCTAAACTGCTCCACAAGCTTCTGGAGATTTTCCGACAACTCTTTCAGATTCTTTGCAGATCCCGAAGACCTCGATGCCCCGCCGGCAGTATCCTTGCTTACCTTTGCTATATCCTCTATATTGGATGTGATTTCCTCGGATGCTGCAGATTGCTCCTCCGTAGCCGTAGCTATCTGGTTTATCATGTCCGTTACATTCTGAACAAGTCCGACTATCTGTTTCAGGGAATCTCCTGCCTTATTTGAAAGTTCCACGCCGTTTTTAACCTCCCTGTTCCACTCGTTCATAGCCGAAACAGCATCTGCCGTATCTTTTTGTATCTTCTTTATCATATCCGCTATCTCTTTTGTCGCCTTTGTGGTCCTCTCGGCAAGTTTTCTCACCTCGTCTGCTACAACTGCAAAACCCCTCCCTTGCTCGCCGGCACGCGCCGCCTCAATAGCGGCATTTAGGGCAAGGAGATTCGTCTGGTCCGCTATATCGTCAATGACGGCGGCAATCTCTCCTATCTGGTTGGAACTTCTTCCAAGCTCTTCGATTGTCTTTGCAGAACTGCCTACAGATTTTGCAATCCTCTCCATTCCTTCGATTGACGATTGAACAATCTCGCTTCCTGCGGCTGCCGATTCCTTTGCCTTATTTGCGGAACCGGCGGCATCGGCAGAATTCTTTGCTACTTCCGCTACGGTTGACGACATCTCCTCCACTGCCGTAACCACCTGGGTAAGCTGCGATGTCTGCTTCTCCGCACCCGAACTGGCGGAATCCGAGAGCATGGATATGTTTTCGGCGCCCGTCGAGACTTCCCCCGCGCTCTCCTTTACCTTGCTTATCATATCCCTCAGATTATACTTCATCCTGTTAAGCGCCCTGCCCAGTGTTCCTATCTCATCCTCTGTTTTTGTCTCGATCTCTTTTCCGGAAAGGTTGCCGTCTGCAATATTCTCCGCCATTCTTACCGTCTCCTGAATCGGCTTGATAATGGACAGCCTCATAAAGAATATGAGAATTCCGATAATTGCCGCAATATTAATAATGGCAACAATAACCATCCTTACGGTATTCTTCCATGTCTTCGACTTGAAAGCATTCAGCTGATTTTCTGCATTTCCTTTTTCTTTTTTCACCTGCTCCTGTATCTCCTTTGTCCTGTCTTCGACCAGTTTTTCGATTTTACCCTTTTCTTCCTTAACCTGCCCCTCTACGGATTCCATCTGAGAGACTGTCTTCTCCCTCGAAACCGAGACTAAAAGCACCCCCCTTACCCGATGGTCTTCGCCATGACAGGCATGACATTCCGCCTCGTTTATGATTGGAGCCATCATGGTAATCATGGGCTTCCCGCCTTCATCCCTTCCGATTAAAAATTTATCTATTTTATTAGCCGCAACATTCCTCGCTTGAATCGTCTCTTCCTCGTTCAAATGCCCCTTTTTACTTTCTTTGCGGTGCGGGAAGGTTCTGCTCCCCAGCCTCCTGTTTACATCCATTATGCCTTTATTATCCCTGAATGCCTCCTCGCCCAAATCCTTTGCCGCTGCCCTTACCACCATTATCCTTTTAAACCCCTCTATCTCCTTCTGCCCGTCCATCCACTCGCCGACTATCTCGGCATTCCCGGTTACCATCATGTGGCTTATGCTTTTAACCATAGATTTCTTAATCAAATCGAATTTTTCTTTTTCGTTTTCCTCGCTGCTGCCTATCATCTGATAACCTATATCTTCAAAATTAGAAATACCCTTCCCGGATATGCTTTTAAGGCTTTTTATCTCCTTTTCCCCTGCATCTTCTACCTGTTTAATCGCCCCATCGATAAACCCCGATGTCTCTTTTAAATAGCTGCGCACATCGAGGAGATTCATAAAGCCCTGAATCCCGGCTCCGATGATGAAAATAACGGATACTATCACCGCCACCTTTGTCTGAATGGTCATCTTGTTCAATACGCCCACAGCCTTTTCAAGATACTCCGACTTCACATCTTTTCCTTCAATCATAATCCCTCCCCCTCTTAAAATAGGGTCAAGGGGCAGGGAGCAGGGGACAAGTTTTTTCCTTCTTGCCCCTTGCCCCTTGCCCCTATGACCCATTTATCTTATTTTGGGCTTTTATCTTTTCTACCTCCAGGTTTATCAAATCTCTCTCCTGCGCCGTAATTTTTAATTCGAGTCCTTTGCTGTAATAGACAATAGCCTTTAACGGCTCGGACTCATAGTATGTGTAGACACTGCCGAGGTTCAGATAAGGGCTTAAATATTTCTCATCGAGTCTTAGGGCATTTTCAAATTCATTTACTGCCCTTTTTATATCCTTCCTGGACAAAAATAAGAGTCCTTTAAGATTATGCAGCTGGGCAGAAAATCCGCCGTCCCTGTCAAGTTTTGCACACTCATCCGTCAGATTAAATCCCTTATCTATCTCTCCTCTATTAAGCAGCTTATAAATATTATCCATATAAAGAGAGATAAGCTCATGCCTGGCATCCGAATTCTCGTCATTAATATTAACAGCCTCTGCAAAATTACCGGCAGCATCTTCAAAGCGGTTATCATTCCTATTTATCTGCCCTTTTAAAAAATATGAATAGGAATTAAAATATTTTTCTATCTCTCCGGCAATGCCCCCTCCTTGCACTGCCGAACTTTGCCTCACCATGCCAGTTACAGGCTTCCGATATTTTAGCATATTCTCGAGATTCCTACCCTTTATCGTCAATCCTGCATGGTGAATCCTCGGGGCCGAAAATTCTACAGATGGGCGGTCGTCGCTTACGGCAGGAGCGCCGTTTATAAAACCGGATAGTCCATTTTCATCCATTACAAATGTCGAAAGAATTTGAAATGGATTCGAAATGCCAATCTCTTTAAGGCTTTCCGCTATTTTCTTCTCTTTAATTCTATTTTCAAGCCTGTCAAAATCTATATTTAAACCGCTGTCCGAGCCTATCATAATGGCATCCCACTTGGTAAACCACATCGTGGAGCGTGGAAATACGGATACAAAGGCAGAAACAAGCATCTTAAAATCATTTTCCGGCAGATGATGAAGGGGTATCCATTGGGATACCATTCCGCCCTGTTTAAGACGGGATTTGCAAAGCATATAATATTCTCTTGTGTATAAATTTATAATGCCTGCATTGGATGGCGGCGGCGGCTCCGATGTGATGAAATCGAATTTCTTATCAGTAGTCAGCAGAAAATTCCTCCCATCCTCGATAACTATTCTAATCCTCGGGTCATCGAGTATATTCCTATTCCCTTCGTGGAAATATCTTCCGCCTTCAAAAACCTCCTTTGATATATCCACAGCATATATTTCTTTAACAGGATGGTCGCTGACGGCGCCTGCGGTCGAGCCTGTCCCGAAGCATATAACAAGCGCATCATGGGGATCCGGATGAAACAGGAGAGGGATATGAGCCTGAAGCCTTTCGAGCTGTAATGCGCCTCTAAACTCGCCTGCAATCGGGTCGCCGTTTATCCAGAGCCTTTTTACGGGTTTTCGATAAGGGGTAAGGTCTGTCTCCCGAGATGAAATCAAAACAGTCCCCGCTATCCCCTCTTTATAATAGAGTATCTCATTCCCCTTATCTATCTTTGAAATACTAATTAATTTTGGAATATCACCTGCTCTGAATATAAAAACAACGATGATAACGCTGATAATTATGGATGAGACAGGTAAAACATATGCAATGACACCGCTATGAAGGTAGCCGCTGGCTTTAGCCTGTGGTAATCCACGCACCCTGAAGGGTGCGGCTACAAATATAAGAATTGCAATACCAAATAGAATGGGAATAGCCCCTGTAAATATGATAGATTTCTGTATCCCTATCAGTGGAAGTAGTATAAATCCCGCAGAGAAGGAGCCTATTATAGCGCCGATAGTATTAATCAGATATATCCTGCCTATACCTTCTCCCACACCGCTTACCCTTTTTAATGTTTGAGCTACGGCAGGGAAACTGGCTCCCATGAATATCGTAGGCATCGCCATTATAATAAAGGAGATGAGAAACAGGGCTGTCAGCTTCTCATGCCAAAACCCCATGCCGATGAACTGAGATGCCCATGAAACAGAGTTGTTAAGCCATGAAGAAAGGATATTGTGATTGGCAAATAAGAGAAGGGATAGAAATCCCATTAACCCGATTAGAATCTGAAAAATTGCAAAAGGGGTTATTGGATTTTGGATTTTGGATTTCGGATTTCGGATCGTCAATTTATGAATTAGTCTGGAATATATAAGGCTGCCCCCTGCTATGCCAAGCAGAAAGGTAAAAAGAATTGTCGAGAAGGCATATACCGTATTATCGAGAATCAATATAAGAATCCTCGTCCATAATACTTCAAAAGAGAGGGCTGCCATACCGGAAAAACCGAAGGCAATGAGAATCAGGGGCAAGGGTAGAGGGGCAAGGGACAAGGAATCCCTATTTCCCGACCCCTGCCCCTTGACCTTTGCTCCCGATTCTCTCTCTCTTGACCCTTGACCCTTGACCCTTGACCCTATTATATATGCCCCTCCTGCTGCAATAAAATTCAGGGCAGCCGCTAAATAGAGCGAGAAAGTTATGCCTATATTTTCTATCAGATAAAAACCGGTCAGCAGACATCCTGCAACGGCGCCAAAGGTGTTCAAGGAATAAATAATCCCTGCATCCGATCCAATCCTCTCCTCATTTCTTATAAGGAGCCTCGATATAACAGGAAGTGTGCCTCCCATCATAATTGTGGGAAATATAAGAATAAAAAAGGATATAACGAATCTCTCCGCAGAAAGAAGAAAAAAGCTAACCCCCCCATCCCCCCCTTTAATAAAGGGGGGGAGAAAAGGGGATTGAAGTTTTACATACAGCCATTCCGAAAAAGAAATAGTGTATGGCAATAAAAGGGCATATATGCCTATCAGCATTTCAAGCGCTGCATATATCTTCAGAGGATTGCCTCTTTTGTCTATGACCCTGCCGAAGACATAGCCGCCTATGCCAAGCCCGGCCATGAATACTGTAAGGACCGTGCTTACTGCAAAAGAGGATACTCCAAATACAAGAGAAAGCTGGCGGGCCCAGATAATTTCATATATTAGCCCCGAGGCGCCGGAAAGGAAGAAAATGGCGAGAACGAGAGGACGCGTATATTTCATGATAGAAGTATAAGAGGCTAAGAGGTTAAGAGGTCAAGAGGCTAAAAGACTAAGAGGTTAAGAGGTTTAAACCTTTTCGCCTCTTTGCCTCTTCACCTTTTCACCTCTTTGCCTTTTCACCTTTTTGCCTTATTTCATCGGGTAGGGTTATTTTGACCTTTAATTCCGTGCCCTTTGCCCCCTTTTCCATCTTTGACACATCGAGCTTTCCTATTTTGTTTCCCGCTATCATAGTAAACCACACGCTGCCATTCGTGTCTACGGCTACTGCAAGCGGCTGGCTGTCATTTGTGGGGATATTATACTCTGTAAAAATTTCAGACCTAATGTCAAATTTTACAATCTTGTTTTCATATCTCATTGAAAGATAGATGCTGTCATTTTTGGCGATTGCCATACCTTGAGCGCCTTTAGCGCCGGGAAGAGTAAAATCTTTAAATTCTCCGTTTGCAGGGTTAAATTTCACGAGCTTTTTATCCTTTAATTTGCAAAACCAAACATTCCCTTTTGAATCGATTACAGTTCCTATGGGCAGACTGAAGGCAGGCTGTATAATATATTCTTTAATTTTACCTGTCTCCTTATTCAACATACCGAGCTTACCTCCGCCCTTTTCCACAAACCATATATTATCTTTTGCATCTGCCGCAAGGCCCGAAGGCTGGCTCATGGCGGTAGGTATATCATAGCGCGTAAATTTCCTTTTGCCGTCAGAGAATTTGGTTATCTTATTCCTGTTCCATTCTACGAAATAAACATTGCCTTTTGAATCAACGGTCAGGGATGCAGGATTGCTATCCGGCATCGGAAGGTCAAATTCTTCGAACTTCAGCGTCTTTGTATTGAATTTTCCAAGCTGATTTCCCTCCTGCTCGGTAAACCAGATATTGCTTTCTCTGTCTATCGCCATATTCGTTGATTCGCTCTTAGATGTAGTTATCTCGTATTCATCAAAGATGTTTTTCGACGGATCGAATCTGCCGATTTTATTTGCAATATATTCCATAATCCATACCACACCATCGAGGTCTACTGCTATATCCGTAGGAGAGCTCATAGGAGTCGGAATCGGAAACTCTTCGAGGGGGGTGTCGGAAGCAAAAGAGAGTGAAGAATGAATAGTGAAGAGTGAATAGTAAAAAATGAAAACTAAAATTGGAAATTGAAAATCGTAAATCGTAAATTTTCTTTTCATTCTCCTTTTCTCTTTATCAAAACCGCAGCTACGATAATCAAAACTACAATAATAACCGACAGATAAATCCACAGAGGTATATTAATGCCGCCAACCCCTTTCGTTTCTGCAGGCTTATTTTCTTCCGTATGAATATGTTTCTGCTTTGGAACATCGGACACAGTAGATATAACAAGGCGGGCAATCTTATTTGCCCCTCTGTCATTCTCGGTAAACCATATATCGCCCTTTGAATCTATCGCCATAGACATAGGCTGTGAGTTCATCGTTGGTATCTCGAACTCGTTAAATGAGACAGCATGGGCATCAAAATAGCCTATCCTGTTCCTCATGTTGTCTATATACCAAACTCTCCCCCTTTTATCTATGATAATGCTCTGCGGCACGCTGTTATATCCGGGAACATCCGCTTCGCTTATCACGCCTGTTGAAGGTATAAGCATGGCTATTTTATGACTATGCACTTCTGTAAACCATATATTTTTAGAACCGTCAATAATTATCTTGCCAGGCTGGCTCAATGCCGTAACTATAGGAAATCCTTTAAAAACATTGGTCTTAGGATTAAACATCCCTATGGCATTCATCGCTATATCCCCAATCCAGATATTATCCTCTCCATCCACTGCAATACTTGCCGGGCGGCTGCTGCCCCCCTCTTTCTTCAGGTCATATTCAACTACCTTTTTCAGCTTGAAATCGAGTTTTCCGATTTTACCTGCATTCCATTCCGCAAACCACACATTGCCTTCGGAATCCATGGCTATATCATAAGGATTGCTCTGGGGGGTAGGTATGTCATACTCGGTAAACTGCTCTGTAGAAGGATCAAAAACCCCTATCTTGTTGCCAATCTGCTCTACAAACCAGAGCCTGTCATTTTTATCTATTGTCATAGCGCCCGGGCTGCCGACAGAAAACACATTATATACATCCTTTGGCGTGGTCTTTTCTGAAGGGGAATATTTCCATTCGGCCTTTGGCAAATCCTTTGCCGACGGGATTAAATACTCCTTAAAAATCATCTTTACCGGATCGAATTTAACTATACTATTAGCAGCCTGTGCCGTAAACCATATATTATCCTTTGAATCAACCGATATGCCAAAGGGATGACTGTAAGGCGTCGGGATTGTATATTCATTAATAACAGGTCCTTTTCCAGAAGCATCATAGGCAGGAGCCGCCTGCTGCGAGTGCATGCTATGCTGCCCCTGCTCATCTCCAGTAGATATATTTACAAAGAGATATAGAAACAGAAAAGCAAAGAGAAGAAATATTTTTTTAAAAGGAGTCATTGGAAAATGCCCCTCACCTTAATCCTCTCCCCTAAGGGGAGAGGGAAGGGTGAGGGGGTTACCATGTAAATGTCGGCTCATACATGTGGCGCATCTGCCAGTTTGCATCCTTATATGTCTCCGTTCCTCCAATATCATAAATCATCCTGCCGAGGAAATCGGCGCCAATTGCCTTTCCTGCCCTGTATTTACCGCTCTCTATCTGTTTTGCCCTGTCAACCTTGTAATATTGCGCTACATCCACAGGCGGGAGCCCCATTTTAACGCCCATTGCGCTGTTATGGCATGAATCGCATCCAAGAACCTTCGCCTGATAACCGCTCTTAAAAGTAATATAAGCAAAGATTATTGCCATAAGAAGAATAGGTGTATTATAAATTAATTTTTTAAAAAAACCCATGGGTTCGACCGGATTGCCCTGCTCACCGATTTTCCCTTTTAAAAAGGGAACTTTTATAAAGGGTAAGACAGTAAGAAACAGAAAGATAATTGCCGGGACAATTACAGTAATGGAAAGCAGGTGTTTGTAATCGCCGGTAAAATGCCAGAAGGGCTGCCACAAAAGCAGGAAATACCATTCGGGGCCAAGTATATATTGTCCGTCATCCGGATGCGGCACCATATCGGGCGCATCATCGGGGACCTGATATTTTGCAGCCAAAACGATTATTGCTATCAGGGTTATCGCCATAAGCGCCCCTGCCTTTAATACATGATGGGGCCACCATGTCCTTTGTCTTTTAGTAAGCATCTTTTACTCCTAATCAAATATCAATAATCAAATCCCAAATTCCAAATAAATTCCAATAACCAATACTCAAATTCAGAATTGTTTGGTCATTGGTTATTGGTCATTGGTTATTGGTTATTGGTCATTGGTCATTGGTTATTGGTCATTGGTCATTGGTTATTGGTTATTGGTCATTGGTTATTGGTTATTGGTCATTGGTCATTGGT
>CAYMMR010000067.1:0-10950 GCA_964391545.1 uncultured Nitrospinota bacterium
TATACTCAATTTATCTGTATCACCCTCATAACATCATCGAGGCTTGTAATGCCGGATGCTGCCTTTTCGAGACCGTCATCTTTTAGTGTCTTCATTCCTCTTGAAACTGCATATTCTTTCAAACTGTTCGAATCGAGGTTTTTGAGTATAACGGAGCGCATATCCTGTTCAACCATGAGCATCTCGAATATGCCGATCCTTCCGTAGTAGCCTGTCTTAAAGCATTTCTCGCAGCCGGACGATTTCCACAGTTTACGAACGTCGGTATCGAACACAGACAATTCTTCAGGCGAGGGCATATATTCTTCCTTGCAGTGCGGGCAGAGGATGCGGACGAGCCTCTGGGCTATAACGGCAGATAGCGACGATGCAACAAGGAACGGCTCTATCCCCATATCCACAAGCCTCGTAATCGCCGTAGGCGCATCGTTCGTATGGAGGGTCGAGATGACGAGGTGTCCCGTCAATGCCGAATGGACTGCAATCTCCGCCGTCTCCCTGTCCCTTATCTCACCAACCATGATAACATCGGGGTCCTGCCGCAGAATCGAGCGGAGACCATTGGCAAAGGTCAGCCCTATCTTAGGATTCACCTGAACCTGACCTATCCCCTTCAACTGGTATTCCACAGGGTCTTCTATGGTTATGATATTTCTCTTTGTAGAGTTTATCCGATTTAATGCCGCATAAAGGGTTGTTGTCTTTCCCGAACCTGTGGGTCCGGTAACGAGGATTATCCCGCTTGTCCTGTTAAGGAGGGAATCAACGAGCTTTACCTGCGCAGGATTTAAACCCAGTTCTCCGAATCCTATTATTCCGCTCTTTCTGTCGAGGAGCCTTAATACGACCCTCTCTCCGAAAGATGTGGGAATAATCGAGACCCTTACATCTATATCCCTCCCTGCAATCAGTAGCCTGATTCTGCCGTCCTGAGGAAGCCTCTTTTCCGCTATATCGAGTCCAGACATAATCTTTACCCTCGATACGACTGCCTCCTGAATTGCTTTCGGCGGCGAAAGCACAGGATATAATACTCCGTCCACCCTGAACCTGACCTCTACTATCCTTTCGTAAGGCTCTATGTGTATATCGCTTGCCCTCTCTTTGACTGCCTGAAAGAGGAGGGAATTCAGCAGTTGTATGATAGGCGCCTCATCTGTAAGCTCGATAAGGTCTTTCGGCGCCTCCCATTCCGTAACAAGCGCATCCAGACTCTCCCCATTCAATCCGTCTATCACCTCCTGTGCAGAACCGGAGAGCCTGTCATAAAATCTGTGAATCGCATTAATAATATTATTCTGAGATGTAAATACAGGCCGGACAGAATTAGAGAGGAGTCTTTCCACATCGCTAAGAACAAAAATCCCTTTTGGCTCGGACAGGGCAACAAGAATTTTTCCGTTCTCCCTCCTTAAAGGAAGGATAAGATTCCCTCTGGCGAAGGGGAGCGGCACCCTTTCTATAAGGGTAGTGTCAATATCTTCGTCCTTAATCTCATCGAGATATTCAAGCCCCAGCGATTTTACTATACCGGCAATATCGTCTTTCATCTTAAAATCTTTTTTTAACGCAAAGTCGCAAAGAAAAGAACAAAGACGCAAAGTTTTTTTACTTTTCTTTATCTTTCTTTACCACTTTCTTTAAACCTTTGCGTCTTTGCGTTAAAAATCAGGTCTTTGTTCATTCTTTCTCCGGAACGCCCTCCTTGAATCTTTCTTCGCTCTTATTTTTGAGAACATCCAGACCGCCGAAATCTTTTACTATGGTGGGGGTCAGATAAATCAGGAGATTGGTCTTCTGCCTTTCAGATGACGAATATTTAAAGAGCCAGCCGAGGAGCGGAATATCTCCGAGTAGGGGAACCTTTGTTATGCTCTTTACCTCTTTATCCTGTATAAGCCCCCCGATGACTATCGTCTGCCCGTCCTTTACAACCACAGAAGTCTTTGCAGAGCGCTTTGTAGTAACAATATCGGAGGGCTGCAGCCCTCCTCCACCGGAAGTCGGGACAAGGGCTGAAATCTCCTGATAAATATCGAGCTTCACATAATCGCCCTCGCTTATCTGGGGCTTAATCCTTAAGGTAATGCCAACATCCTTTCTCTCGATGGATTGAATGAGCGGCTGTGCCGTTGTAGTGGTCTCTCTTTCGAACTTGCTCAAAAACGGGACATTCTCGCCCACCACTATCTCCGCCTCTTTATTATCGCTTGTAAGAATATGGGGCGTAGAAAGGACATTTACAGCATCCCTGAACTGTTTAAGGCTAAAGAGCGCTGCAAAACCCGGGGCGGTCAGGTTATAGGTAGTGCCGTCCGTCCTCGTTACAGGCACGGTAACGAAATTGCCCATCCCTCCAACTGTCAATCCTGCCATACCGCTTATGACATTCTGAACAACAGGTGTATCAACAGTCCCCATGCCGCCTATTACTACCGGCTCTCCGCTGTCGTTTTTGGCAGCAGCACGCCATTTGCTTCCAAGCTCCATCGTCTTATCTATAGATACCTCGGTTATCATCGCCTCCACAAAAACCTGCCTCGGCCTCCTGTCAAGCTTTTTAATTACCTGCATGAGACTGTGATAATCTTCCGGCGACGCCATGATAATAAGGGAATTTGTCGCCTTATCCGGGGTTATGGCAACCCTGCCGGTAAACTCGGATACTGCCGGAGCCGCGCCAGGCGGGGGCTGGGGCTGCTTCACCAGAGTATCGAGAACCCTCGAGATTTCCGCAGCCTCTGCATTCTCGAGGTAATAGACATTAATCTTCGAGCTTGCCTCTGGCGGAGGCACATCTGTTAATGTGATAAGTTTCTTATATTCCTCCCTTTCATCCGGTGTGCCGACAAGAATCACCGCATTCAATCTTGCATCCGATATTATTCTCCCTTCGATAGGACGGGGCGGAACAGGGGGCTGTCCGGGCTTCGGTATTCCGGCTCCCATTCTCTGCGCCCTTTCTCTTAATACCTTGCCGATAACCTCAGCCTGCGAATATTTCAAATATACAATCTCCACCTCTTCCCTCTCACGCGCCTCCCTGTCAACGGCTTTTAATATCTCCAATACCTTTTCTATATTCATTGCATTGTCAACCAATAGAAGCGCATTGCCGGGGCCAAAAGCCGATATATGCCCGTCCCTCGATACGAGGGGCTGTAAGAATTGAAGGGCATCCTGAACGGAGATAAAATTCAGAGGAATAAGGCGGACGATATACGTCTCGTTTATTTTCGTCTTATCCGATTCGGCAACTATATCCGTCCTGCTCTGTCTTGCCATTGCAGAGGGGATAATCTTGTAGGCATTCTCGGTAGAGATAAGGGTAAATCCTTTAAGCTCCAACAGAGATATAAAAAGGTTGAATGTCTCGTCAGTGGAGAGCTTAGACGGGACAATAACGGTTATCTTTCCCTTTAGCCTGTCATCATATATAAAATTCTTCCCGGTAACCTCGCTTATGAATTTCACCATAGTGGATATATCAACATCCACGAGGTTTATTGTGATTTTATCTTTCGGCTTGTCCTCGGCAAAGACGAACCCTGACGATAAAATAAGAAGACAGAAGACAGAAGACAGAAGACAGAAGATGGAAAATGTTTTATTTATTTTCATAAGAACAAACCCCTCACCCTCCCTTCTCCCCTCAGGGGAGAGGATTAAGGTGAGGGGGGTTTTATTAAAATCTTTATCCTGATTTTTCTGTGTTTATCTGTGTCCAATAAATATTTCACCTAATCCGATACAAAAAGCTCATCCTTTGATTTTCCCGAATAAGGTCGAGATTAACCGATGTCTCTCCTTTGAGTCCCGATATAACCTGAACGGCCTTTTCCGGGCTGTCTATCGGGTAACCGTTGACACGGGTAAGTATATCACCGTTTTTAAGCCCTATAGCATCGAATATACCCCGAGTCTTTATCTCTCCAATCCTGAACCCCTCTACCTTTCCGTTTATTATATTAGGCGTAAGCCTTGCGTCGGTCAATACCTGATTCATATTCTCGAGAGACTTTAAAACCCCGCGCTGGTCAATCATCCATTCTCTCTCCCCCATCTTCTGCGATAGAGGGGATGAGGCTCCAAAGGACTGGGGCTGTATTTGTCTCTCTAAAGGGAGAACTTGTATGTCCTCCGTGATTATAACAAAAGGAAACTCCTTTCCATCGCGTAAAATCACTGCGCTCTCCTTCTCAATTTTTTTCAAAATACCAGATTCGAAAACATTTTCATTCAGCTTAAAAATCCCCTCTTTCTTTGCAGCCCTGTCTTCGAATACAGCATACCCCTTTGAGCCAAGAACAGTCCCCCGAAGATAGAGATTATTCAACCCCGAAGAGACTTCTTCATTTTTGGAGACCGACGGCAGCAGGGAGGCTGTCTCATCCATATCTATCGGAATAAATTTATCGTTGGATGGAGAAAATACACGGCTTTCTGCAACCGGGGCATAGCTTATAAGACTATTGGAAAGGGTGTGGGAAATATCGGGAGCGCCTTTTGTTGTTATCTCTTCATGTGGAATGGTTTTATAAACAAGATAATCCTTTAATAAAAAGGAAGATACGGGGAATATGAGAATAATCAAAAAGATATTCAGGAGTTTCAGCCATCGCATTGTCATTTTCCCTCCCTTCACTATATAACTCCATTTGCTTTTTGTTGCTTACAATACTCCTTTTGGCGGAAGGAGTTTTTCTATGAGAGTTTTAAGGAAGGTAATTTCGTCTTTCTGTGTCTCAAGGGAGGTTTCCATTTGTATCAGTCCCGTTTAAATACATAACGGGACAAGCTTTTTCTGCTGATTCCAGAGCACTTTACCCATAATTACCATGACAGAAAGGGCAACAGTAGTAAAAAGTCCAAGCAGCCACTGAAGGGTATCTAATCGTTTATTTACTGTATCAAACTGCTTGTTATTCGATTCCTTCAGATCGTCAATTCGTCTGTTAGTATCATCAAAGCGTTTGTTAGCCGATTCTTTCAGATCATCGATTTGCTGTTGAAGTGCGGACTGTCCTGCCTTTAGTTCAGCAAGTGATTCTATAATCTCTCTATCGCTGATTCTTGGCGCAACTTCTACGGCAAAGACTTGTCCCGTTATGTATTTAAACGGGATCGGCATCAACTTTTTCATGAGATTATTGTAACGAGAGAAGATTATCGGTGTCAAGGAATTTTATCCTCCGAATCAGGATAGAGGGCATCGGAGAGCTCTTCTTCAGGGACATCCTTCGCTCCATAAGAGATAACCGCCTTCAGCAAATCAAGGGATTTTTTCTGCGCCTTTCTGCTGAACTCGATTTTCTTATCGTCTTTTAGTATTTCAAACCGCCCAAGTGTGTAGATTTTTAGAGGATAGGGCCAGTTTTCGACTCCCCCAACTCCCCCCATCCCCCTCTTTGGTAAAGAGGGGGAGCGAAAGGAAGAAACACGACTGAAGAACTCCTCAAAATACCTTCGGGTGAATGTGCCGATGCCGAGCATGTATTCGGGAGTAAGGGAGGGAAGCGGCCTCTTTTTCTTTGGATTAAAGCCTCTTTATGCAAGATTGAGGTAATGGAAAAAGGTAGAGATGTCATTATCCCCTTCGTCCACACGATACCATAGACAAGGGAGCTTGTGGGATTCTATGTAACTGTTGATGAGCGTGGTCTTGCCTGCGCCGGAAGGGCCGCATATCCAGACTGCCTTGCATTGCCTCTCCGCATCTAATTTCTGAAATAATCTTTTCCTGAAATAGACATTTGCAAGAGCCGGACGGGTGATTTTTGCAGGCAAAGCCGTCTTTGTCTTCATATCTATTCTGTTTATGGTTTAAGGGCTTGTTTATAATTTATAATATTACATTTTTTGTAACTATTCAGTAAACCACCTGTTGTGTGCAATGTTTTATAGTAACACAGGCATCCTGCCTGTGATTAACAGGCTGGAAGCCTGTCATACCAAATGAAAAAGTAATATTATAGGGTGCTATAGGTGGTTTACTGAATAGTTACCATTTTTTCTATAAAGGAAATTTCTTCTCCATACTAATATAGTAAAACCACCCTCAATATCAGATTTGCTGCAATGCCTGCTGCAACATCGTCCATCATTACCCCCCATCCGCCGGGCAGTTTTTCCAATATATAAAACGGCTTCGCTATATCCAATACCCTGAAAATTATAAATCCGGATAATACAATAAAAAATCCTTGGGGAAGCATAAAGAGGGATATGAGCATTCCTGCGATCTCGTCTATGACAATCTTCTGTGAATCTTTCTTTTCAAAAATTTCCTCTGCCTTCCCGGAAACCCATATACCTATAAACACTATTGATATTGTAAGCAAAAGATAGCTGAAAGCCGATAGCTGAAAGCTGATAGATAATAGGTATATCGATATTCCGACAACAGACCCTGCTGTTCCCGGCGCTATCGGAGAATAACCGCTATAAGCCCCTGTGGCTATGAATTTTATAATAGAGGCAAGGGGCAAGGGGCAAGGGACAAGGGAAAACCTGTCCTTTGATTCTCGTTTTTTATCAATATTTATTGACCCATGACCCATGACCCATGACCCTTTTTGTTTATCAGCTTCTTTGTATATTCCCTCGCCCATTTGTCAGCCTTTAATATATCCGATATTTCACGGATATTGCCGGCTTCGTGGCTGTCCATAGTCTTTTTTATAGTCTCGTGTATTCCATTAAATGAAATCTCTCTGTTCAGAAAAGCGTTTACGGCTGTCTCATTTGCGGCATTCAAAACAGCAGGCATTGTTCCCCCTATTTTTAATGCCTCAAAGGCAAATTTAAGGCATGGAAATTTCACGGTATCCGGTTTTTCAAAGGAGAGATTTTTTATATGCGCCAGATCGAGCGATGGCAGCGTATTTTCCAATCTGTCGGGATAATTTAATGCGTAGGAAATCGGTATTCTCATATCGGGTATGCCAAGCTGTGCTATTACGGAACCGTCCACAAACTCAACGAGAGAATGTATTATGCTCTGCGGATGTATCAAAACCTCTATATTTTCCGCAGGCACATCGAACAGCCATTTCGCCTCTATAACCTCGAGCCCTTTATTCATTAATGTGGCAGAATCTATAGTTACCTTTTGCCCCATACGCCAGTTAGGATGTTTCAGGGCATCGTCAGGGGTGACATTTTTAAATTGCTCGATGGGAAGGTTTCTAAAGGGACCGCCGGATGCGGTTAATATCAATCTTCTTATATTCTTCCTCTTTTCACCCGAAAGAGCCTGAAATATAGCGCTGTGCTCGCTGTCTACAGGTATAATCCTCTCCCTACCGCCCCTCTCTTTCATTATAATTTCTCCAGCCATCACAAGGGTCTCTTTATTTGCGAGCGCAATCGTCTTGCCTGCCTTGAGCGCAGAAATTGTCGGGATAAGCCCTGCTGCGCCGACAATGGCGGAAATAACCATATCCGCATCGGATAGGGTTGCCACCTCTATTGCGCCGTCAATCCCCGAAGTTATGCTTACTTTTTTGTCATGCAGTCTCTGTTTAAGCTTGTCTGCGCCTGTCTTGCTCAATAGGGATGCCGTTCTTGGCTTAAATTTTTCAATCTGTGAAAGGAGAAGCTCATAGTTCTCGCCTGCTGCAAGCCCTACGACCTTAAACTTATCGGGATGACTGCCGATGACATCGAGGGCATTGACTCCTATAGAGCCTGTCGAGCCGAGAATGGATACTTTTTTCATTTATAAACTCCAATAGTAAAACAAGGTTGAGTGGTTGAGTAGTTGAGTAGTTGAGTAGTTGAGTGGTTTAACTACTTAACTTTTTGCACTACTTAACCACTTAACTTTTTTCCTGTGTTTTTACGGCATCTGCAATTTTAGCCGCTCTCACCATCTCTTTTACATCATGAACTCTGATAATATTTGCGCCGTTGACTATGGCGATTGCAACGGCTGCGGCAGTCCCTTCCAGCCTCTCTTCAGGCGGAAGATCGAGAATTTTTCCTATAAATGATTTTCTGGAGGGTCCTATTAATATCGGTCTCCCTATTTCTTTCAGTCTCGAAAGCTCCCTTAATATCTCGAGATTATGAGATACACTCTTTCCAAATCCTATTCCAGGGTCAACTATAAACTTATCTATGCCAATGCCTGCATCGAGTCCTATATTAATACTGGCTTTCAAATAGCGGATAACATCGTCAATAACCGATTCATACTGCGGGTTATCCTGCATTGTCTTTGGTCTGCCCGATGTGTGCATTAGGACAACAGGAGCTTTGCATTTGGAAACCGTCTTTGCCATATCGGGGTCGAATCCAAAGCCGCTTATATCGTTTATCATCGCTGCCCCGTTATCGAGAGCCCACCTTGCCACATGAGATTTATATGTATCCACGGATATGGGTATATTAATGTTTTCGGACAGGAGAGGGAGGATAGGTCTTAATCTTTCTATCTCTTCATCGGAAGATATTGGGTCCGAGCCGGGTCTCGAAGATTCCGCGCCAATATCTATTATATTCGCGCCGTCTTCAGCCATTTTTTCGGCATGCCCGATCGCATCGGAAGGAGATATAAATTTACCGCCGTCATAAAAGGAATCTGGGGTTAGATTAAGGATTCCCATAATGCAGGTTCTTTTTCCAAGCTCAAGCCTAAATCTCCCGCATTGTAGGGCAAACATAATCAGTAATACTGAAAAACCTTTTTCTGAACGACTTTTTATTTTTTCTTTTGATCCATAGCGTAATAATTTCAAAAACAAACAAAAGAAAAAATAACGGAAGTGAAGAAAAAGGTTTTTCAGTGCATTTACAATCGAAGATATAAGGTTAATTAGCGGCTGAAACAACCGTCTCTTTCTTAGCCAATCCTTCGCTCATAATCACATCTATCTCATGCCCTTCCAATACCTCTTTCTCGAGGAGTGTATTTGCCAGTGCGGTAAGGATATTAAAATGGTCGGTAAGGAGTTTCTTTGATTTTTCATAGCTCTCCAATACCAATCTCTTTACCTCCTTATCTATCTCCTGAGCCGTCTGCTCGCTGTAATCCCTATGCTGCGCTATTTCCCTGCCTAAGAATATCTGCTCCTCTTTCTGTCCATAAGTCAGGGGACCCATTTTTTCGCTCATACCCCATTCGCATACCATTTTTCTCGCCAGTTCGGTTACCCTTTCTATATCATTCCCCGCGCCTGTGGTTTGATGTTTAAGAGCCAATTCTTCCGCTGCCCTTCCACCCATAAGGATAGCCAGATTATTCAGGAGATACTCTTTTGGATAGGTATGCTTCTCGTCTATGGGAAGCTGCTGCGTTATGCCGAGGGCCCTTCCCCTCGGTATTATCGTCACCTTATGAATCGGGTCTGTTCCGGGAAGCAATTTAGCTACAATCGCATGTCCTGCCTCATGATAGGCGGTGTTTCTCTTTTCCCCTTCGCTTATTATCATGCTCCTTCTCTCCACACCCATAAGCACCTTGTCTTTGGCGCTCTCAAAATCCTTCATATCCACTTTTTCTTTTCCATGACGGGCTCCGAGAAGCGCAGCCTCATTAACCAGATTTGCAAGGTCGGCGCCGGAAAACCCCGGTGTCCCTCTTGCTATAACCTCTACCTTCACATCTTCTGCTATAGGAATATTGGTAATATGAACCTTTAATATCCCTTCCCTCCCCTTTACATCCGGTCTCGGCACCACTACCTGCCTGTCAAACCTGCCGGGACGCAAAAGCGCAGGGTCAAGGACATCGGGTCTGTTAGTTGCCGCTATAAGTATGACGCCCTCGTTTGATTCAAAGCCATCCATCTCAACCAATAACTGATTCAGGGTCTGCTCCCTCTCATCATGACCGCCTCCGAGTCCGGCGCCCCTGTGCCTTCCCACCGCATCTATCTCATCGATAAATATAATGCAGGGTGCGCTCTTTTTCCCCTGGTCAAAGAGGTCCCTCACCCTCGATGCGCCGACACCGACGAACATCTCCACAAAATCGGAGCCGCTTATGCTGAAGAATGGAACTTCAGCCTCGCCTGCAATCGCTTTTGCGAGAAGGGTCTTTCCTGTCCCCGGGGGGCCCATCAGCAATACGCCCTTTGGAATTTTTCCGCCCAACTTCTGGAACTTCTGCGGGTCTTTAAGAAAATCGATTATCTCCTTCAATTCCTCCTTTGCCTCGTCTATGCCTGCAACATTCTTAAATGTGGCATTATTCTTTTTATCGGAGAGAAGTCTTGCCTTTGCCTTACCGAAGGAGAGCGCCTTCCCGCCGCCCATCTGCATCTGTCTCATAAAAAACAGCCATATACCAAGCAGCAGTATCATGGGGAACCACGAAATTATCATGTTCGTAAGCCATGAATCCTGATCGAGAGGCGCTGCATTTATCTTTATGCCTTTTTCTCTCAAGAGCTTTATAAGCTCGGGGTCTTTGGGGGCAAAGGTTTTAAAATATTTTTCGTCATTGAACTTGCCGCTGATATTATCACCCTGTATGGAGACCTCTGCCACCTCTCCTTTTTCGACGGCAGTAACAAAATCGCTGTAGATTATATCCTTATGCGGAATGTGGGGCTTGTTAAAGATATTGAAAAGGGCAATCATTATCATCCCTATCACAAGCCATAATGCAAGATTTTTATAAAACTGATTCATCTTTCAATGCCTCCAAAAAAAAATCTCAGCCGCACAGATTTAAGTCCTATTTTCGGCTGAACAATTTAAGAATATCATATAAATAGATTTGGTTACAATAAAAATTATTACTTAAATTTTGCCCTTGACAATAGAAAATTGGGGTATTAATATGCTCAAATATTTCCGGTGGATTGTAAAACTTTTTCTTTCATCCCATTTTAAAAGGGAAAGGAGGGTGTTTTAAGTCATAGAATTTATTAAAATTTTAGGAGGTGATTATGAAAAAAAGATTCGTTTTGTTTTTTATTTTCTCATTTTTATTATTTTCGC
>CAYMMR010000068.1:0-10876 GCA_964391545.1 uncultured Nitrospinota bacterium
TGCCAATCATAATTTATCTGTGTCTTTCAGTGTCTTTGTTTTTTGTCTTTCTCTGTGTTCTCTGTGCCCAGTGGCGAATAATTAAAATTTCTTAAACCTATCCTTCTTTGCCTTGCAAATCGGGCAGGTATCCGGCGCCTCGCCCTCTACGGTATATCCGCATACATCGCAGATAAACACATCTCCGAGCGGGACATCCTTGCCGCTGCTTACCGCATCCTTAGCTTTCTTATACATCTTCGCATGAATCTTCTCTGCCTCTATGGCGCCGTGGATTGACTGCTGCGCCCCCTTCTCATCCTGGAGCTTTGCCACAGCATCATAGGCAGGATACATCTCCTCCACCTCAAAGGTCTCGCCGTCTATCGCGGCCTGAAGGTTTGCGGATGTATCCCCTAAATCGCCGAGGGTCTTGAAGTGATTCGTGGCATGAACCTGCTCGGCAAAAGAAATTGCTTTAAAAAGCCTTGCTACATTCGGCTTCCCCTCTTTCTCCGCCTTATCCGAAAAGGCAAGATACTTCATGTGCGCCTGGCTCTCCCCTGCAAATGCAGCCCTTAAATTCTGCTCAGTCATCTTTCTCATATTAACCTCCTCCTTTGATTTAATTGCAGCAGAGTTTATATGAAGACTTTCTCTTCTTGAAACATTTATCTTCTATACCCTGCAATGCCTTAAATTTCTATTTAATATAGCTTTTAGGAGTTCCAAATGCAAATATTTTTTGCGCCAGGTTTATCCTGCACGCAGAGAATTTAAAAATCCTCTTTATAGGAATTTAGATAATCCTTCAGAGCGTCTTCCCAGTGTCTCATCCGATAATTTGCCGTGCTTTTAAATTTAGTACAATCTAAAACCGAATAGACGGGCCGTCTGGCAGGACGGTTAAGCTCTTCCGATGTTATTGGCGCTACTTCTGCTCCGTTTATTCCTGCAAATTTCAGGATTTTCTTTGCAAATTGATGCCAGCTGCATAGGCCGTTATTTGTAACATTAAATATTCCTACGGCATTGCATAATATTAATTTTTCAACGGCACGGGAGAGGTCAATCGTATATGTTGGCGAACCTGTCTGGTCATTTACGACTTTAATTATTTTTGTTTTTTCGGATTGTTTAAGAATAGCCGATACAAAATTATTCCCATTTTTTCCAAATAGCCAGGATGTTCTTATTATTATAAAATCCTTTAAAATATCCTGAACCGCTTGTTCGCCCTTTAGTTTTGAATCTCCATAAACACTTAACGGCTCCGGCATATCGTCTTCCAGATAGGGAGTCCTTTTTTTGCCGTTAAATATATAATCCGTGCTTATATGAATAAGCTTTGCCTTTATCTCCTTACATCCCAGCGCTACATTTTTTGTTCCTGCTGCATTAACCTTAAAGGCAATCTCTCTGTTACTCTCACAATCATCTACTTTTGTGTAGCCGGCAGCATGAATTACTATATCGGGTTTTGCATCGGTTAAAAATCGTATTGTTTGGTTGTAATCGGTAATATCAAAGTCAGCCCTTGCTGCTCCCCTCACCTCAATCCTCTCCCCTGTGGGGAGAGGAGGGCAAGAGTAAAGAATATTTATCATATCGCTTCCCAACATCCCATTTGCGCCTGTAATAAGTATCTTCATAATCAGTGAACAGCGAACAGTGAACAGTGAACAATAAAAACCGAATACTGACCACTAACCACCGACCACTTTTCTGTATTCCCCGCTCTTTATCCTCTCCCACCATTCCTTGTTGTCAATATACCACTGGATGGTCTTTTGAACAGCCTCTTCGAACTTATATTCCGGCTCCCATCCAAGCTCCATTTTAATCTTTGTGGAATCTATGGCATACCGCCTGTCGTGTCCCGGTCTGTCTTTCACGAACCTTTTTAATGTCTGCGGTTTATTTAAGATATTCAAAATTATATCGGTAATCTCAAGATTCGTCTTCTCGGTATTTCCGCCTATATTATATATCTCCCCTTCTTTCCCCCTTTTCAAGACAACATCTATTGCCCTGCAGTGGTCTTCTACATATAGCCAGTCCCTTATATTCAATCCGTCTCCATATACGGGCACCGGCTCATCCGTTAGCGCATTGGTTACGAAAAGCGGTATCAGTTTCTCGGGGAATTGGTATGGCCCATAATTATTCGAGCAGCGGGTTATAATTGCAGGAAGATTATAGGTCTCGAAGTAAGCCCTTACCAATAAATCAGCAGATGCCTTACTGGCGGCATAAGGGCTGTTGGGTCTTAATGCCGTTCTCTCCGTAAAAAGGCCGATGGGCGGGAGGGAGCCGTAAACTTCATCCGTAGATACTTGAATGAACCTCTTTAATTTGTTTCTTCGAGATGACTCGAGGAGTATCTGTGTTCCGTTTATATTTGTCCTTAAAAATGGGGATGGATCGTTAATGCTCCTGTCAACATGGGATTCGGCGGCAAAATTGATAACGGCGTCTACGCCGTCTTTTAAAAGGAAATCAACTACATTGAAATCGGCTATATCTCCGTGGACGAACCGATACCTCGCATTACCCTCTATATCCTTTAAGTTTTCCAAATTGCCGGCATAGGTCAGCTTATCGAGATTTATAATGCTGTCTTCGGGATGTTCCTTTAAATAAAACCCGATGAAATTCGAGCCTATAAATCCTGCTCCGCCTGTAATGAGTAATCTCATCCGTCTTTCCTGCTCCAATCGTAAGGGATATTATTTTCGTGCGGGTCAATGCGGAATTCGTCGGGTATTTTGTAATTGTAAGGCTCGGTGGGGCAGTTTATAACAAGCGATTCTTCCGTGCCGATCCCTTTAAAGCCGTGAAATACCAGGCGGGGGATATGAAGCAGTATCGGGTTATGCTCACCCATGAAAAATTCATCAATCTTTCCCCTTGTTGAAGACCCTTCCCTGTCGTCATATAAGACCACCTTTACCATACCTTTAACCACAATGAAATTATCGTTCTGAACCTTGTGATAATGCCAGCCTTTTACCACCCCGGGATATACGGCAGTCATATAAATCTGCCCGAACTTTTCGAATATCTCGTCGTCGCACCGGATCATCTCCATCAACCTTCCGCGTTCATCCGGTATAACCTTCAGTTTTTTTGTTTTGACCCCTTCAATCATAATATTCCTACCTTGCTCGAGTCGCCGAGCATAAACCTGTGCGCCTTCGGTTTTAAAGGAGATGTCGAAACCTCTACATTCTTGCCTATCAGGCTGTCTTCTATCCTGCCTTCTATCCCTTTTATAACACTGTCTTCCAGCACTATGCTGTGCTCTATCTCGCTGTCTTCAATCCTCACATCATGCTCTATAGAGGTAAAAGGGCCGACAAAGGAATTTATAATCTTTGTATTGTTTCCGATTATGGCAGGCCCCCTTATTACGCTGTTTATCACCTCTGCACCTTTCTCGATTACAACCTTAAACTCCACTTTTGAATTGCTGTCAACAAATCCCTTTATATCGGTAGTTAATGTATCCAGCACCATCCTGTTAGCCTCTAACATATCCTCCAGCTTCCCTGTATCTTTCCACCAGCCGTTAATGATATGCGACTGGACGGTATAATCGTGGTCTATGAGATACTGAATTGCATCTGTTATCTCAAGCTCGTTTCTCCATGAAGGTTTGATATTTTTAACCGCATGAAAGATGTTTTTATCGAACAAATACACGCCTACGAGCGCCAGATCGCTTTTTGGCTCCTTTGGCTTCTCCTCCAGCCGCACAATCCTTCCATGAGAAAGCTCTGCAACTCCAAACTGCTGGGGATTTGTTACCCTGGCAAGGAGAATCTGAGAATTGCCCCCATTTCTATTAAATTCTTTAACAAACTCCGTTATCCCCCCTGTGATCAGGTTATCGCCGAGATACATTACGAAGGGGTCGTTTTTAATAAAATTTTCCGAGATGAGAACTGCATGCGCTAATCCCCGCGGGGCATCCTGCTCGATATAAGTAATGTCAACCCCCCAATCGGAGCCGTCTCCTACAGCAGTTTTTATCTCGTCCTTTGTGCCTCCTACAACTATGCCGATATCCGTTATGCCTGCATTTTTTATGGATTCGATACAGTAAAAGAGTATAGGCTTATTTGCTATCGGCACCAGTTGTTTTGCATTGGTGTGGGTTATCGGTCTGAGCCTCGTGCCCTCCCCGCCGCTTAATATAAGACCTTTCATGGATATTAAGCAATGTATCAAAAAGTTATAAAAATTACAAGATTTGTTTTTGTAATGTGTTTTTGTAATGTTTTTAGTTGTAAATAAAGTCCGGCATGGATATAATTTATCTACTTTAATTGATAATAAAAATGACTGAGGGGGTCATTAAAATGGAAGAGAAATTCGATTACCTTCTGTGCCGTATGACGGAGGATATAAACTCCGGGAAGGGCTTCGATGAAGTCTTTGATCTTGTCTACGAAAATCTGAAGAAGGTTATCCAGTATAACCGCATAGGCATTGCCATACTCAAAAACGGAGGCAGGCTTATGGCAAGGAAGGCGAGATCGGACGGCGTTATGATGCTGGAAAAGGATTATGAAGAAGACCTAAAAGGGTCATCGTTACATGATGTCATAAAAAAAGGAGAGCCGAGGATAATAAATGACCTCGAAGAATATTTGAGACAGAAGCCGAACTCCCAATCCACACAGAAGATTGTCGGAGAAGGCATGAAATCGAGCCTTACACTGCCTCTTTTAATAAAAGGAAATCCAATAGGAGTAATATTTTTCTCGAGCAGGAGCAAAAACAACTACTCCGAAAGCAACTCGGAATATCTTAAACTCGTTGCCGGACATATAGCAATAGCCCTTGAGAAGGCAATGCTTATTGACAAATTAGAGGATACAAATAGAAAGCTTAAAGAACTGGATAAAATGAAGGATGAATTTATAGCCATCGTATCCCATGATTTAAGAACGCCTCTCACAAGCATGCTATCCCTCAGCGACCTGTTTCTCATGGAAAGATTTGGAGGATTGACCGAAAAACAGAAGTGGGCTATCGAGATAATAAACAGGTCTGGGCAGCATTTGCTCAGCCTTATCAATGACCTCCTTGACCTTGCAAAGATAGAGGCGGGAAAGGTAGATTTATCCATGTCTAAGACTAGATTGGGCAAGGTTATAAACGACAGCATAAATGCCATGCAGTTTAATGCGCAGGAAAAGAATATAGAAATTAAGCTCGATATGCCAGATGCAGAGCCTGAGATAACCGGTGATTGGATAAAACTTTATCAGGTAATGAACAACCTGATAGGGAATGCAATAAAGTTTACCCATGAAAGGGGCAGGGTAATAATTGGGCTTAAGTATAATGGCGAAGCAAAGGTTTCGGTATCGGATACAGGACAGGGAATTCCAAAAGAAGATTTACCGCATATTTTCGATAAATTCAGACAGGCTAAAACTAAGGCTACCAGAGGCGAGAAGGGGAGCGGACTCGGGCTTGCCATAGTTAAGAATCTGGTAGAGCTTCACGGCGGCAGGGTATGGGTCGAGAGTGAAATAGGCAAAGGAACTACTTTTTATTTTACGATACCTATTGCATGAGTGCCATGCAAAAACCCTTTTTTCTCACTTCCGTTATTTTTTCTTTTGCCCTTTTTAAAATTATTTCAAGGAACAAAAGAAAAAATGCGGCGAAAGGAAAAGTTATATAATCCGCCGTAAAAGTCGTTCGGAAAAAGGTTTTTGCAGTATTTTCATATAATAAAATGTCTTCAAAAAAACGAATCGTTGCATTTGCCAACCGTAAAGGGGGGAGCGGGAAGACTGCCACATCGGTAAACCTCGGCGCCTGTTTTGCGGAAAAAGGCAAAAGGGTTCTTATTGTTGATATTGACCCCCAGTCGCATGCAACGATATCTCTCGGCATATCGCCCTATTCTTTAAAGGAATCCGTATATGAACTGCTTATATTTCCCGAAAATGACCCGTTATCCTGTATATCTGATACAGCCGTTAAAAATTTAAGCATCATACCTTCCAAGCAGGACCTTGCAGGCGCAGAGGTGGAACTGGTAAATGTAAAGGGCCGTGAGTATCGTCTCAAGTCTCAGATGAACAAGATAAAGGACAAATACGATTTCATTCTTATAGATTGCCCTCCTTCTCTCGGTATTCTTACGGTAAACGCCCTTGCAGCATCTTATGAAGTTATAATCCCTCTGCAAACTCATTTTCTTGCAATGGAGGGGTTGGGACAGCTTGTCCCAACCATATACAGGGTTACTACGGAACTGAATCCGGAATTAAGAATATCGGGCATAGTGCCGACTATGTGCGATGAAAGAACTAAAATCAATAAGAGGGTAATTCAGGAGGTTATGGGACATTTTGGCGGCAGGCTGATGAATACGAGGATAAGAATGGATATAAAACTGGCAGAAGCGCCGAGCCACGGGCTTCCAATAACGCTCTATGCCCCGAAATCGAGGGGGGCATCCGATTATAAAAAACTGGCAGAGGAAATACTGGCTCAAAACTGGAATTAAAAACGAACAAAGACCTGATTAAAACCACTGAAGACACTGAAAGAAATCTTAATAAATTTTTTTTTCTGTGGCTTCAGTGGTTTCTATAATTTTCTATGTCTCAAGAAAAAGAAATAAAATCTAAGAAAGCAAAAAAGGATGCTCTCGGTATGGGGCTGGATGCCATATTAAAATCCACCCTCCCCCCCTCTTCACGCCGCGAACAGGAAAAACAAAAGGATACGGCTCAAATCGAACCGCCCCTGCAGGTTTATGATAAGGAACTGACTATAAACAATATTACTGCCAGGAGGAAAGGCGATTTGGTGGAGTTTTCCATGAAGCTCGCCGAAAAGCGCGGTTCTATCGTATCTATTCTGTCAGAGGCGCTCGATAGCGCAAAGAAAGGGGTTTTCGATTCGTTAATGAGCAAAGACGAGATAAACTTGGAAGCTGCGATGTGCAATGAAAGGGGACTTGCCCTATTCAAAGATAAAAAATACGGAGAGGCAATAGAGGAATTTAAGAGAGGCATTGCCTTCGATAATTCCATAGCTGATATCCACTATCATTTAGCCTTTGTATATGACGAAATAGAGGATTATAAAAATGCCGCTGCCGAATACAGCATTGCCGCCAATCTTAAACCCGACGATGCAGAGATCAGAAATAATCTGGCAATTGCATATTATAATGATAATCGGATAGATGAGGCATTAAAAGAACTGAACGAATCTCTTAGAATAAACCCTGATTATAAGCTGGCAAAAGAAAATCTGCTCCTTATAAAAGGCTCATAATGAACTCGTAAAAAGTCAAAAATTAGCCATAAGGGTAAACGGATTATCATTGTTGTAAGGGCTAATTTTGTTTTGACTTTTTACGAGAACCTCCCTCATAATATAAGCCTGTTAGCTGCTTCCAGAGGATCCTTAGATATAAAACCCTTGCATGCAGAGTGAAAATCTCCTCCGCCCTTAATGGTTTTCAAGAAATCTTCGATAGGCGACTCCTTTACACCGGCAATAGACCTTTCATATTCCGATAGGGTTAAGAGTTCCCTTTCAAGGCTTGTAAATGCCGAGGGGTCAGATGCCGGGGCGGAACATGCCGTTAATGCGTTGTTCTTTGCAATATTCCATTGCTTTCCGAATTTAAAAAAAATATCCGCCTTATCAACTTTAAGCATGTTAATTATCTTATCCTCAAGTTTTACGATATGTTCATTTGCCGTGCCCGTATCCTTTAGTCCGAGGAGCAGTTTCAATTCGGATTTAGAAAGAGGTATTTCAAGCTCCCTTAATTCTTTTTGAATCGATATAACCAGCTTATCGTCTTTCTTTTTACCTGCGGCCAATTGATAATTCAACTCTGTTAAATCAAAGCCTACTTTTGTCGCTACCAGACGCTGATACCTGTATTCATCCTTGAATTGTATATGCCAGATGTAAAACAGCGCCGGCGCGGCAATGACGATTAAGATTATTTTTAACTTTTTCCAATAGTTTTGCATAATGACTCACGCTTTTGCCGGATTCAGATTTTCGTCGAGCTTTACGGCTTCGTCTATAAGCATTATGGGTATATCATCCTTAATTTCATACATAAGCTTGCAGGCTTTGCATATAAGCCCGTTTCCATCCTTGGTAAGATAGATGTCACCCTTGCACTTAGGACATGCTAATATATCCAGAAGCTCTTTATCTATCGGCATAAACCCTCCCTTATGAGTTAAAGAGTTAGGGAGTTAGAAGTTAACTCCTTAACTCCTTTAAATACTTCCTCGACAGAAATCATTTTCATACATTTAAGTATATCACAATTTCTTTTATAACACCCGCTGCATTCTATTTCCTTGTGCAATATAATATGACCGTCTCCATACGGTCCGTTTCTCGAGGGATTTGAAGGGCCGTAGATGGCAACGGTCGGTATTTTCAAGGCAGCCGCTATGTGAAGGGGTCCTGTGTCTCCTCCTATAAAAAGTCTGCATCTCCTCAAAAGAGCAATAAGCTGTTTAATAGAAGTCGGAGGTGCTACGAGAGGAGAGAATGGCATTGAAGCGGTTATGCCGTTTACCATTGCCTCTTCTCCGGGACCCCATGTCAGAATAACATCGGCGTTTATCTCTTTAACGATACGGCCGCACAATTCTGCATAATTTTTTATGCCCCACTCTTTTGTCTTCCACCCTGCTGCGGGATTAATTGCAATAAGGGGTTTCGGGGCGCCCATCCGGCGAATGGGCCGTAATTTGATTTTTGCAAAGAAATCGTCTATATACTCGTCGTCTTTTGGAGAATGGCTTAGGAAAAACTCCCTTTTAATCTCTTTGAAGCCGAAGGGTTTAAGAAGACTTAGGTTTTTGTCAACAATATGAACATCTTTATTCCCGGGAGAAATCTTTTTATTTGTGAAGAGGATATTTAGAGACTCTCTGCAACTTTTTAAATCGAAGCCAATTACAGTTTTTGCCCCGCTTAAGATAGAAATAACCCCGCTTTTAATCAATCCTTGAAGGTCTATCGCCGTATCGAATCTATCTTCTCTGAGTGTTTTTATGATAGAAAAAATTTCTCTGAATGCCGGCCCATCCAGCCTCTTGCGCCATTTCTTGGTATTTACAATTATAACTCTATCGATATCCTTATTCCCATCCAGTATTTCCTTTGCCCTATCCTCTATTACCCAGGCAATATAGGCATCGGGGAGATTATGCCTTATGGTTCGAAGAACAGGAAGGGCATGAACAACATCGCCGATAGAACTGAGCTTTACGATCAGGATTCGATTCATAGAAAAAGGGTAAAGGGGGCAAGCAGCAAGGGTTAAGTTAATGTTAAATTTTCACTTTCACTTGCATTTTTCTATTATCTCCGTAGACGACCTCTCCTTCTTGTCGCCTGTAATTGCCACCCTTCCGCCGTAAGACCTTACTGTTGCGACTTCGGGAACGGTATCTTCCGTATAGTCTGTCCCTTTTGCGTGGATATCCGGTTTCAGAGTTAGGAGTAGTCTCGATACATCCGGCTCATCGAATATAGTCACATAGTCGGCGCATTCGAGGGCGGCAATAATCTCAGCCCTTTCTTTTTCCCGTGTTACAGGCCTGCCGTTACCTTTAAGTCTTCTTGCGGAAGAATCGCTGTTTACGGCTACGATAAGAATATCGCCCAACCCCTTTGCCTCTTTTAAATACCTTATATGCCCTACATGGAGAATGTCAAAACATCCGTTGGCAAAGACAATCTTTTTCCCATTTTTTCTTTCTTCTTTAACGATGGCTTTAAGCTCGTTTATATCTTTCAGCTTATCCATTATCAATCGCATTCCCGATCTCTTTGGTCGTTACTGTCGCGGTCCCGCTTTTCATAACCACAATGCCGCCCGCATAATTTGCAAGCCTTGCCGAGTCCTTCATAGAAGCCTTCGATGCAAGGGCGAGGGTAAATGTGCTTATAACAGTATCACCCGCACCCGTTACATCGGCCACCTGATCCGTTCCATAAATGGCGATGTCGGTAATATCTCCGTCACCTTCAAAAAGTGTCATCCCCTCCTTGCCCCTTGTTATAAGAAGCCCATTGCTCCCGATTCGTCCGATAATCTGTTTTCCATATTGCCTTATGTTATTTCCATCTAATGTAACATTCAATGCCCATTCCACCTCTTCCGAATTAGGCGTAGCTGCCGTTATATAATGATATTTGAGAATATCGAACCGCGAATCGACCGTAATAACCTTTTCTTTCGTTTTTGCCAATTTATTTATACGATTTAAAATGTTCTGCGATATTGTTCCGAGTCCATAATCCGAAACGAGAATAGCGTCCGATTTTTCGGCTATTTGCGTAAATTTTTCAAATAACCTATCTTCTGTTTTTTTTCTAAGGCAGCCGTTATTTTCCTTGTCTATTCTTATCACCTGCTGTTTCGTAGTGTTATATCCGCCTGCGAGTATCCTCGTTTTTGTCGGGGTCAATCTTGTTTCATCCGGGATAATCCCTTCTGTATCCACCCCTTTTTCTTTTAAAAAAGATATAAGTTTTTTACCCATCTCGTCGTTTCCAACGGCTCCTACGGGAAATGCCGTTCCTCCGAGAGAATGGATATTATTTACGGCATTTGCAGCGCACCCCGGCAGGACGGTCTGCGAATCGTATTTAAGCACAAGAACAGGAGCCTCCCTCGATACCCTCGATGTCATTCCGAGGATATACTCATCCGCCACCATATCGCCAATAACCATTATCTTCTGTTTTGCGAATCTCTTTAAGATGCCCTTTAATCGCTTTTTACTCATATTTTAGTACACTGAAAAAACCTTATTTCGAACGACTTTTTAATTTTTCTTTTGTTCCAACCCCCCTCAATCCCCCCTTT
>CAYMMR010000069.1:0-10867 GCA_964391545.1 uncultured Nitrospinota bacterium
GGATAAAATAGGGGATTATCTGAAAGAAAGGGGTATAGGAAAAAAGACAGTAAACTATCGTTTGAGGGATTGGGGTATTTCGAGGCAGAGGTATTGGGGAACTCCGATTCCTATTATATATTGCGATAAATGCGGTGTTGTCCCCGTTCCTTATCAAGACCTTCCCGTCCTTCTTCCTACGGATATCGATTTTCCTCCTGACGGCAAATCTCCTCTATCGAGGGATGAAAATTTTTTAAAGGTAAAATGTCCAAAATGTGGAGGGGATGCGCGGAGGGAGACCGATACTATGGATACCTTTATCTGCTCCTCATGGTATTTTCTGCGATATACATCTCCGGGGTTCGATGACTATCCTGTGAACAGCGAAGCTCAAAAATACTGGATGCCTGTCGATCAATATATAGGCGGCATAGAGCATGCGATACTCCATCTCCTTTACTCCAGATTCTTTACAAAGTTTTTAAAGAATATCGGCATGGTAGAGATTGATGAGCCTTTTAAAAGACTTTTGACTCAGGGTATGGTTTTAAAGGACGGCGCGACGATGTCGAAGTCAAAAGGCAATATAGTCGCACCTGACGACATTATCGAAAAATACGGCGCAGACACTGCGCGGCTCTTTATACTCTTTGCGTCTCCTCCGGAAAAGGAGCTTGAATGGAATGATCAAGGTGTGGAAGGCGCATACAGGTTTTTAAACAGGGTGTGGAGACTGGTAAGTCAATTTCCAATTTCCAATTTCCAATTTCCAATTTCTGAAGACAGAAAATCCGGGATACAAAGAGTTACCCACATAACAATAAAGAGGGTTACAGAGGATATAGAGAGGTTTCATTTTAATACTGCGATAAGCGCCATTATGGAATTTGTGAATTTCCTTTATCAGCCGTCATCCGTCAGCCGTCAGCCGTCAGCCATTAAAGATGCTATTAACACCCTTGTTATCATCCTCTCTCCATTCGTGCCTCATATAGCAGAGGAGATGTGGGAAATAACCGGAAATAAAGGGAGTGTATTAAAGGAGGCATGGCCATCTTATAATCCTGAGTTTATTATATCGGAGGAGATAACCATTGTAGTCCAGATAAATGGAAAGGTGAGGAGCAGGATTGTCGTAGGAGCGGATACGAGCGAGGAAGATATAAAAAAATCTGCGCTTTCGGATGAAAAGGTAAAAGAATTTATCGGCAGTAAAGAGATTAAAAAAATCGTCGTAGTGCCGAAAAAATTAGTGAGTATCGTGATATGAAAATAGGGGCAGGGGGACAACCCCCTCAATCCCCCTTTATTAAGGGGGAAGGGCAAGGGGCAAGAAAAAGTAGAAAGTATGAAGTAGGAAGTAGGAAGTGGAAAAGCAGATACTTCTTACTTCTTACTTCTTACTTCTTACTTCTATATGGCTGCGGTTATACTTTAGTAGGCAGGGGAACATCTCTCCCCCCTCATATCCAGACGGTTTCTATACCTATTTTCTTTAACAAATCAGGAGAGCCGAATATCGAGTTTGAGATAACGAATCGTATCAGGGACGGGTTTATCGAAGACGGCAGGCTGAAGCTGGTCGGAGACGGCGGTTACGACCTTATGCTTAACGGAGATATAATAAAATATTCCCTCCGGCCGATTTCTTTCGATTCAAACGATAATGTTACGGAATACTGGGTAGAGATAGGCGTGCTTATACGGGCGGAGGATAGAGCGAAGGGGAGTATAATTCTTCAGCAGGAGCATTATACAAAATGGGATTATAAGGTATCTCAGAGTGTAACCGGGGCAGATGTTAATAGGATAGAAGCGATAAGGCAGGCTGGAATAAAACTGGCACAGGAAATAGTGAGTATTGTCGTCGAGGGATTTTGATAAGCCATACAGCAGGAACTTTTTTTGAGCGACTTTTTAATTTTTCTTTTGAACCGCAGTGTAATTTAAAAATAGAGCAAAAGAAAAATTAACGGAAGCAAGAAAAAAGTTCCTGCTGTATATTCAAATAAAAATGCCTGATATTGTAATCGAATCACACGCTCCCACACGGATAGACCTTGCAGGCGGCACAATAGATATATGGCCCCTCTATCTTTTTCACGAATCCGCCGCCACGATAAATCTTGCCATAAATATCTATGCAAAAACAAGGATTAAGCCAAGGAAAGATAAGGAAATAATAATAGAATCGAAAGATTTAAAAAAGGCAATAAAGTTCAATTCGATTGATAAAATAAAGCATAACAATTCGCTGTCTCTTATAACAAGATTAGTTTCTTTTTTTAAACCCGAATCCGGGCTTTCCATCGAAACCGACTGCGAATCTCCTGCCGGCGCCGGGCTTGCAGGCTCATCGGCTCTAAACATATCTCTCTGTGCCGCATTGAACAGGCTTACGGGCAATAGATACTCGAAGAGAGAGCTTATAACAATAGCAAAAAATATCGAAGCGCAGGTAATAAGGGTGCCGACAGGCGACCAGGATTATTATCCTGCAATGTTTGGAGGTTTAAATATAATCGAGCTTTCTGCCGAAGGTGTAAGGTCAGAAAGAATAAAGATAAATTATGAGGAATTTGAAAAAAGGATAATACTTTGCTATTCCGGTTCTTCACGAAATTCAGGAATAAATAATTGGGAGATATTTAAGAGACATATTGACGGAGATAAAAAGGTATTCGATAATTTGGATGCTATAAGAAGGACAGCTGTCGAGGTAAGAAATGCTATTGCCGATTCCGATTTCGATAGACTCGCAAAACTAATCGGTGAGGAATGGAAAAACAGAAAAAGATTATGGAAATCCGTGTCAACTCCTGAAATAGAAAAACTGATAAACATTGCAGTGAAAAATGGCGCAATTTATGCGAAAGTCTGCGGGGCAGGGGGAGGGGGGTGTATAATATTCCTTTCTGAGCCTGAGAGTCAGGAAAAAATAAAATCTGCAATCAGGAGCGCTGGGGGGAGGATTTTGGATTATAGGATAGATAAAGATGGGACAAAAGTTAAATATAAAAAAGCAAAAACCTGAACACGAATTACACGAATAAAACAAGAGGCAAGAAGTAAGATGCAAGATATAAGATTTTTTTCTTACTTCTTGTTTCTTGCTTCTGGCTTTAATACATTCGTGTCATTTGCATATTCGTGAAATTCGTGTTCCGGAATTTTATAATTTCATTATAATTAAAAAATTGACAGTAGCTTTTAAAGCTTGACTTTTTTAATTATTTTATTTATAAAATAGATTCTTATTAAAAATAACAAAAGGGGGGATGCAAATAGGTTTAATGTAAATATTACAGGCAAGGCGATAAACAATAAATAGAAATAGCAAACTAAAAGCAATTTACAGTTATTGCGGCTCAAATATTTGAATATTAAAAGATTTTACACAATGCAAGCCTCGGCTTTGCATAGATAAAAAGGGGGGTTATGTTATGGCAATGAATATTACACAGAAGATTGTAAAGAAACATCTCGTTTCAGGAAACATGATTCCGGGCGAAAAAATTTCGATTAAAATAGACCAGACATTGACGCAGGATGCAACAGGAACTATGGCGTATCTTCAGTTCGAGGCGCTTGGCGTGCCGAGGGTGAAGACAAAACTCTCCGTAAGCTATGTAGACCACAACACCTTACAGACGGATTTTATGAATATGGATGACCACAGGTTTCTCCAGAGCATTGCTGCAAAATATGGAATATATTTTTCCCGTCCGGGCAATGGAATCTGTCATCAGGTTCACCTCGAGAGATTTGGCGCCCCGGGTCAAACATTATTGGGTTCGGACAGCCATACCCCCACATGCGGCGGTCTCGGCATGATTGCTATAGGCGCAGGCGGGCTCGATGTTGCTCTGGCAATGGGCGGGGATCCTTTTTATCTCTCGATGCCGAAGGTTGTTCTCGTAAAGCTTACAGGCAAGCTTCAGTCATGGGTATCTGCAAAGGACATCATATTGGAGCTTTTGCGAAGGCTCACTGTTAAAGGCGGCGTTGGAAAGGTTATCGAGTATGGCGGAGAGGGTGTGAAAACCCTTTCGATTCCTGAAAGGGCGACTATAACAAATATGGGCGCTGAGCTTGGCGCTACTACATCGGTCTTTCCAAGCGATGAGATAACGAAGGCATTTTTAAAGGCGCAGAAAAGGGAGAAGGCATGGACTTCCCTCTCTGCCGATGCAAAGGCAAGTTATGACGATGTGTTAGAATTGGATTTGAGCAAGATAGAGCCGATGATTGCAAAACCTCACAGCCCCGATAATGTGGTTCCGGTAAAAGAACTGGCAGGCACGGCTGTCCAGCAGGTTGCAATAGGAAGCTGCACGAATTCTTCTTACAGAGATATGATGACCGTTGCTGCTATATTGAAAGGCAAGACCGTCAATTCTAATGTAAGCCTTGTGATTTCCCCCGGCTCAAAACAGGTTCTCGAGATGATAACAAAGGACGGAGGGCTTGGCATTATGATAGCTGCCGGCGCAAGAATACTGGAGAGCGCCTGCGGTCCATGTATAGGGATGGGAAATGCCCCGTCTACAAAGGGCGTCTCGATAAGGACATTCAACAGAAATTTCGAGGGGAGGAGCGGGACAAAGGATGCTCTGGTTTATCTGTCAAGTCCCGAATTGGCAGCGGCAGCCGCGGTAAATGGGGTTATCACAGACCCGAGGACATTAGGAAAAAAACCTACAAAACTAACGATGCCTAAAACATTCATTACTGTTGACAATATGATTATTCCGCCGCTTCCGCCTAAAAAGGCTGCTGCCGTCGAGATTATAAGAGGTCCGAATATTAAGCCCCTTCCGGAATTCAAGCCTCTGCCGAATGTCCTTCAAGGCAAGGTGCTTATAAAGGTTGGGGATAATATTACAACGGACCATATAATGCCGGCAGGCGCAAAGATACTTCCGTTGAGGTCTAATATACCTGCAATGGCAGAGCATGTTTTTGCGCCGGTAGACCAGGCATTTCCAAAGAGGGCAAAGGAGATGGGCGGAGGATTTATCATAGGAGGCGCTAATTACGGTCAGGGCTCGAGCAGAGAGCATGCTGCGCTTGCGCCCATGTATCTTGGAGTAAAAGCGGTTATTACAAAGTCTTTTGCAAGGATACACCTTGCAAACCTTATAAATTTCGGCATACTTCCTCTCACGCTTGCAAATGAAGCGGATTACGATAAATTCGAGCAGGGTGATGAGCTGGAATTGGATGTATCGGGTCTTAACGGGAAGGCGCTTATATTGAAAAACAAGACAAAAGTGGTGGATATAGAGGTAAAGCATCCATTGGTCGGCAGGGATATAGATGTAATTAAGGCAGGAGGCTCGCTGGGATATGTGAAAACGAGAGGCTAATAAGAGTTAAGAATGAAGAGTGAAGAGTGAAAGGAATTACTTTTTTTAACTCTTCACTCATAACTCATAATTCATAACTCTTAACTCATTTTGGGGGGGTGTGATGAGAAAAAAGATAACGATAGTGGGGACGGGGCATGTAGGCGCTACCGCGGCTCAATTGGCAGCATATAAAGAACTTGGGGACATAGTTTTGATTGATATTATCGAGGGTGTTCCGCAGGGTAAAGGACTCGATTTGCAAGAATCCGCTCCAATGGAGCTTTTCGATTCTTCCATAACCGGAACGAACGATTATAAGGATACTGCCGATTCGGATGTAATAGTGATTACTGCCGGGGTTCCGAGAAAGCCGGGAATGAGCCGTGAAGACCTGCTCGATATAAATACAAAGATTGTCCGGTCAGTAACGGAGCAGGCAGTAAAACACTCCCCCGATGCCTTTATTATTGTTGTCTCGAATCCATTAGATGCCATGTGCCATGTGGCTATGAAGGCTGGAAACATCAAAAGGAACAGAATAGTCGGGATGGCAGGCGTTCTCGATTCGGCCCGTATGAGGGCATTTATCGCTATGGAGCTTAATGTCTCTATGGACGATGTTCATGCAATGGTTTTGGGTCTTCACGGAGACGATATGGTTCCTCTTCCGAGATATTCCACAGTGTCCGGAATCTCTATTACAGAGCTTTTATCAAAAGAGCAAATCGAGAGGATAATCGAGAGGACGAGGAAGGGTGGGGGAGAGATAGTAAATCTTTTGAAGACAGGGAGCGCCTATTATGCGCCCGGCGCCGCGATTGTCCAGATGGTCGAATCCATAGTAAAGGATAAAAAAAGGGTTCTCCCCTGTGCAGCGTATCTCGAAGGCGAATATGGGATAAGCGGTATATTCATGGGTGTTCCAGTTAAATTAGGCGTTAAGGGGATAGAGGAGATTATTCAGATAAAATTAAGCGATGACGAAATAGCTGCCATGAATAAATCCGCGGATGATGTGAAAAAGACAATAGGGCAGATAAAATTATGAAATTTTAGCAGCAGATTTTCACTGATAGTTATAATGTGTCAAAATATCGGAGTATCAAAGTGTCAGAGTAAAAAACTTTGACACTTTGACTCTCTGACACTTAATTTTTAAGTCTGCGGCTACTGTTTTCATTCCCTCACCTCCACCACCTTTTCCACTTCTAAATCGGCTTCGTAGGGGCTGTCCTTTTCCCTCGAGAGTTTTCCTTTGAGTGTAACGACCTTTCCTACATATTTTTCCAATTTAAGAGCCTGTCTGCCTTTTATATAATATATTACGCTCTTTTTCCTCTGTATCGTGAGAGGAACTACCTGAAGGTCCTGATATTTCCAATATAGCAGCCTTCCTGTTACTATTATGGAGGGGCTCGATGCCAATGCCTTCTTATGCTGTAGATTTCTCACCTTTAAAAAAACCGGCAGGTCGGTTTTCTTTATGACTGCCATGTGATAATAGATGGATTTTTTAGGAGGTATATCATAGCTCCTTTCTACATGTCTGTAATCAACCCTGACCTCTAATTTTTTTTCCGCCTCGTTAATGAATATACCATTTACATCCAATGTATAGTTATCTATAGGCTGGGTCATAATTGCAATCAGCATAAAATTATCAAAATTAATTCTGGCAAGCTCTTTTTCGAGAGCAGTTATCTTGTCGAAGACGGTATAATTCCTGATTCTCTTAAAATCGTTTAGCATATATTCGATGCCTGCCTTTGAGCGTATTATTTTGACATAGGGGGGGGAGTTCTCGCTTGTGCCGATGATATTGGTTTGCAGTGAATCTTTGAATTCTTTTATTACAGCTATTTTCTTATCTTCTGACGATGCTATGCTGAAAAAAAATAACAGATTTAAAAGTATGGCAAAGAATATTCTAATTCCATGGTGCATAAAATAATAGTAACCCATAATAAAATTTCGGTCAACTCTATTGAAGGTTTTAGGATTAGTATGTTAAAATCCAGCCATGTATGTAACCGCTATCATACCCGCTGCAGGAATCGGAGTTAGAATGGGCGGGACAGTCAGAAAGCAGTTCCTCGAATTGGGCAATATGCCGGTTATTGCCCATGCCATAATGAAATTTCAGACAGCCGGGATTATTGATAGTATCTGTCTTGTTGCCCCTCCCGATATGGCGGAATACTGCACATCGGAGATTGTAAAAAGATACGATTTTACAAAGGTAGCAGAGGTTGTAGCAGGGGGGAAAGAGAGGCAGGACTCCGTATATAACGGGCTTATGAGGGTTGATCCCGAAGCAAATATTATAGCGATTCACGATGGCGTCAGGCCCTTTGTGACAGAGGATATAATCAGAGAGACGATTATAACGGCGGATAAATACGGGGCAGCGGTTGCTGCAATTCCGGAAAAGGATACTGTTAAAGAGGTTTCTGAAGATTTGATAATCGGAAGGACATTAAACCGCAAATTGCTGTGGAGGATCCAGACCCCGCAGGTATTCAGAAGGGATATAATAGAGGATGCCTTTAAAATGGCTAAGAACGATGGATATTACGGCACTGACGAGGCGTCTCTTGTCGAAAGGGCAGGGCATTCGGTAAGAATCGTCCATGGTTCAGATTTCAATATCAAAATAACCACACCCGAAGAACTGATTTTCGGCAAGGCGATTTTGGATTATCGGCAGTCATTAGTTTGTAGTTGAGTAGTTAAGTGGTTGAGTAGTCAAGCAGTTTTAACAACTCAACAACTCAACAACTCAACCACTTTTATGGATTTTGGATATATCAATGCAAGAATTAGGGCTTGGAAAGGGAACCTCTTTAAAACTGCCGATTATGATAAATTTTTATCTGCCGGCTCCGTCGAAGATTTTATTAAAATGCTTAAAGGGACATGCTATGGTTTTGATTTAGAGGAGGCGAAGGCAAGATTTAGAGAGGAAGGAGAGATAAAGGTGTTGGATAAGGGGCTTAAAGGCAATCTTTCCAGAACTCTAAGGGAAATATGGGATAACTTCCCTTTGGAGAAAAGGGTATTAATAAAGGCAATACTTTCTTTATGGGATGTATATAATCTGAAAACCGTAATCAGGGGCGTTCACAGGGGAATCAGCCCGGATGAGATTTACTCGATACTGATTCCGGCAGGCGATTTTGACGAGCCTGCATTGAAGGAATTGACCCGGAGCGGAGAGATTAGGGCTGTAATAAATATTCTCGATACATGGGGGAGCCCTTATGTAAAACCGCTGAAAGAAAGTCTCCGTGATTATCTGCAGAAAAAGGAGACTATCGCTATGGAACTGGCATTAGACCGTTTCGTTTACGGCTTTTATCTTAACCTTATCGATGGTTCGGACAATAATACAATGATGGTAAGGGAAATTCTAAAAAACAAAATAGACGGGGTCAATCTAATTACGCTCTTTAGATTTATAAAAGGAGAAAGCTCCTATCCCTTGACGGACTACTACATATATGGAGGAAAATCGATACGGGAGAATGATTTTATGGCGCTCGGTATTAGCAAGGATGAAAAGACGCTGTTAAAAGGATTAACAGAAAAAATGAAAGGTAGAGAATGGAGGGAGATGATAGAAACGGCTGACCTGCTCGAGATTTCTATGCTTGAGGAGACTGTCGAAGATTTGATAGGCAGAAGGTGCTGCAGAAAAGCCATAATTCACCCTTTGAGTATTGCAGTAGCCTTATGTTTTTACTTTAAGAAGCTCAGGGAGATGAAAAACTTAAGGCTTATCGGCATGGGAAAGGAACACTCGGTTCCTGAGAATGAAATCAGGGAATACATATTAAGTATAAATTATAAAATTTAGCCACGAATTAACACGGACTAAATACTGAAAATGGGAAGTTGAGAAGTTAAGAGGGTGAGAAGTTTTTCTCATCTTCCCATCTTCTCATCTTCTCTTTTTTTGTCCGTGAAAGTCGGTGGCTAATCAGGTTTTTATTCATGAAAATTCTTGTTATTACCTTCCCATCTATGGTTGTTGGATACAGGCTTGCAGGAGTGGATACGATAGCGGTTACCGAGGGGGATAACTTTACGGAGATAATCGATAAATCTATCAAAACAGCCGGACTTGGCATTCTATGCGTGGAAGATGTTATTATTAACAGGCTTCCAGAACCTTTTATGAGGAGAATAGGAAAACTGGCAATGCCTCTCATTGTCCCGATTACCATCCCTGCCGAATGGAAAGGCAGAAGAGAAGGCGAAAGCTATATAGCGCGGCTTATCAGAAGGGCAATAGGGTATCAGATGAAAATAAAGGGGTAATATGGAAACGATAGAGGGGAAAATCTGCGAAATATCCGGCTCCTTGATAGTGGCTAAGGGCATGAGGGGGACGAAGATGTATGCCTCTGCTCTGGTTGGGGAAGCGGGTTTGTTGGGAGAAATAATCAGGGTAGACGGCGAGCGGGCGTCAATACAGGTTTATGAGGATACAGCCGGATTGTATCTTGGCGAGAAGGCAATAACTTACGGGAAACCTCTGACCGTTGAGCTTGGCCCCGGTCTTATTTCCGGTATTTTTGACGGTATCCAGAGGCCTCTTACTTTGATTAAAAAAGAAACAGGGGATTTTATAAAGAGGGGCGTTCATGTAAAATCCCTCGATAGGACGCGAAAATGGAGATTTATCCCTATAGTAAAATCAGGAGAAAGGGTAGGGGAGGGGGATACCATAGGGACTGTCGAAGAAACCCCTAAGTTCATTCACAAGATAAAAATTCCGCAGGGCATTTCGGGGATTTTAAAGGAGATAAAAGAGGGGGAATTTACAGTTGATGAGGCGGTAGCTGTTGTTAATGGAAATAAAATTGGCATGATGCAGGAGTGGAGCGTCCGGGTTCCACGCCTTTATAAAAAAAAGCTGCCGCCCGATACGCCTTTTATAACGGGTCAAAGAATATTCGATATGTTGTTTCCCCTTGCAGAAGGCGGGACGGCAGTAGTTCCGGGAGGGTTCGGCACGGGAAAAACAGTAATAGAGCAGTCATTGGCAAAATTCTCGATGGCGGATATTATTGTATATGTCGGCTGCGGCGAGAGGGGAAATGAGATGACGGAGGTTCTGAGCGATTTCCCGAATCTGACGGACCGTGTTTCGGGATTGCCACTGATGAGCAGGACGATTCTTGTGATAAATACCTCCAATATGCCTGTAGCGGCAAGGGAGGCTTCGATATTTACAGGGATAACGATGGCAGAGTATTACAGGGATATGGGGTTTCGCGTTGCCATGATGGTTGACTCCACATCCCGATGGGCAGAGGCATTAAGGGAAATATCTTCGAGGATGGAGGAAATGCCGGGGGAGGAAGGGTATCCGCCATACCTTGCCGCACGGCTTGGCAATTTTTATGAAAGGGCAGGCAGGGTCGCCTGTCTCGGCAGGGACGAAAAGATAGGCTCTGTTACGATTATAAGCGCTGTTTCGCCGCCAGGCGGAGACTTCTCCGAGCCTGTAACACAGTCATCTCTGAGGG
>CAYMMR010000070.1:0-10824 GCA_964391545.1 uncultured Nitrospinota bacterium
CTAACTAGTATTTCGGTCTCTGTGTCTACGCTGGAAGTGGCTTCATCGAGGATTAATATCTTAGGATTGAATGCCAGAGCCCTTGCAAAAGAGATAAGCTGTTTCTGCCCCAGAGAAAGTGTGCTCCCCCTCTCCTGAACATCCTCTTTATATCCCTTTGGCAGCTTTTCGATAAATGTGTGGGCATGGACATATCTTGCCGCCTCATGGACTTTATCCGGAGATATTTCATCCTCTCCAAGTCTTATATTGTTCTCGATGTCCCCTGCAAAGAGAAATACATCCTGAAGCACTATGCCGATATTCTTTCTCAGGAAAGTTTTATCCATATCCTTTATATCTATGCCGTCAACAAGTATCTTCCCCTTTTGAATATCGTAAAACCTTCCGAGGAGGTTTATAATCGAGGTCTTGCCTGCGCCTGTAGCTCCGACAATAGCAGCGCTCTCCCCTGGCTTTAAGCGAAATGTTATTCCTTTAAGAGTATAGTCTTCGGAATTATATGAAAACCATACATTTTGAAACTCGATTTCGCCCTTTACATCTTTTAAAATCACCGGGTTTTCGGGATTTGGAATATCTTCCGGTGTATCCATCAATTTGAATATCCTCTCGGAAGACGCCATTGCAGCCTGCATGATGTTGTATTTTTCGGCAAAATCTCTTATGGGGTGAAAAAATCTCTGAACATATTGCAAAAATGCTACAAGCACGCCAAGCTGTATCTGTCCCCTTAATGTCTCGCTGCCTCCATGCCAGATTATGATTCCGACTGCAACGGCGGAGAAAAGCTCGATGCCGGGAAAATAAAGGGCGTTATAAATAAGAGACCTCATCTGCTCGTCCCTGTTCTCTTTATTGATAATATCGAACCTTTTGAAATTTTCCTCCTCGCGATTGAACACCTGCACAGTGCTCATGCCCGATATATTCTCCTGAAGATAGGAATTCAGTTTTGCAAGATTTGCCCTTATGCTTCTATATGCATCTCTTGCCCTGTCTCTGTAGACTTTTGTTGCATAAAGGAGCGGGGGAAGCACGATAAATGTCAGGAGCGCCAGTTTGAAATTAAGGATCAAAAGGGCAGCGGCTATGCCAAGGAGCGTAAGCAGGTCTCCGATTGCGACCACAACACCCTGCGTGAACATCTCGTTCAAAACCTCTACATCGTTTACAACCCTTGTAACGAGCCTGCCGATGGGGCTGCGGTCGAAAAACGAGAGGGACATCTTTTGCAGGTGAGAAAAAAGCGATACCCGGACATCATACATTGCCCTCTGTCCTGCAATCTGCATCGTATAAACCTGTATATATTGAAGAAAAAATGTCGAGAGCAGCGCCAAAAGATAGATTATTATAATGAAATTCAAACCCTGCCAATCGTTTTTGAGTATATAGCTGTCTATTGCAACTTTTGTAAGATACGGGCTGGCAAGGTTTAAAAGGGAAACGGCTATAAGGAGGAGCAGGGATAAGGTTAAGTGTTTTTTGTGAGGCATTAAAAAGCCGATAAGCCTTTTCATCAGCTTTGCGTCATAAGCCTTGCCTATAATCTCGTCTTCGTGAAGATTTGCCTGCATACTACAAACAAGGTTGAGATTGAGGTTAAGGTTAAGGCTAAGAAAAATCTCAACCTCAACCTAAACCTTAACCTTTCCTATTTTTTCCTCCCCTCCCTCTCCCTGAAAAATATCTTTAAAGGCGCCCCCTCAAAACCTAAATATTCCCTCAACTTATTGTGAATATATCTCTCATAAGAGACGCCGATTCCCTGGGGGTAATTCACAATGGACTTAAACGAAGGGGGTTTAACGGATACCTGCGTGATGTAATAGAATTTTATAAACTTGCCCCTATAGGAAGGGGGCGGTCTGCTCTCTATTATCTCTTGGAAGATTTTATTTAATTTCGGGGTCGGCAGCCTTTTATTATATTCTCCAAAAACATTTTCTATCTCCGGCAGAATATTTTTTACCCTCTGCCCTGTCTTTGCAGATATAAAAACAATCGGCGCATAAGATAGAAATTTCAATCTGTCCCTGATAACCTTCACATATAAACCTGTGGTGGCATCATCCTTTTCAACGGCATCCCATTTGTTTACCGCAATAATACATCCCCTTCCAGCCTCTTTAGCATAACTTGCGATTTTTGCATCCTGCTCCGTAACGCCGTCATTGGCATCGAGCAATAGCACGGCAATATCGCACCTTTCGAGGCTCTTCAGCGCCATTACTACACTGTATTTTTCGAGTTTCTGACTAACCCTATGCTTTCTCCTTATGCCTGCAGTATCGATAAAGAGATATTTTTTCTTATCCGCCTCAACAAGCGTATCGATGGAATCCCTTGTAGTGCCGGGGATTTCACTGACGAGAAGTCTTTTTTTACCGAGCAGCCTGTTTATGAGAGAAGATTTTCCTACATTAGGCCTGCCAATTACCGCAACCCTTATCATATCATCCGGATATTCCTCTGCCTTAAATACCGGCAAATTTGCAAAAACAGCTTCCATTAAATTAGACACGCCGATATTATGCTCTGCCGAAACAGGAAGTGTTGTCTTAAATCCCAGTTCATGAAACTCTATTATCCTTTGCTCATGCTTTTTATCATCTATTTTGTTTACGGCTACTATCACATGCTTTGAAGATTTCCTTAAAAATGCCGCCATTTCCCTGTCGGATTGCATAAGCCCATCTGCGCCGTCGGTCAAAAAAATAATTACATCAGCCTCCTCTATTGCCAGTTGTGCCTGTTCCCTGACCTGACTCATTAACCCATCTTCTTGGACAGGCTCAAATCCCCCTGTATCTATAAGATAGAAGCTCTTATCTTCCCGTAATACCTCGGCATAGTTTCTGTCTCTGGTAACACCAGGGGTATCGTCCACAATAGCTACCCTTTTACCCAATATTCGGTTAAAAAGCGTGGACTTCCCAACATTCGGCCTTCCCACAATCGCTACAACCGGTTTTTGCATAGGTTTTAAAAAATCGGAATTAGGTAATGTAATTTAGAGTCTCTACATATAACGGAGGTAGAACATTTATTTTTTTCGCAGGAGAAAACGATTAGAAGACTTCGTATGCCAACCCTCAAAATACAAAAGTCCATAAATCACGCCGTAAAAAGCGTTAAGATAAACTCATCTCCTTCTTCTTTTAGCTCTGGCTCCGAAAATCCAAGTTCTTTTATTTTCCGTAATATCATTTGGACCCCCCTACCAAGCTTGTCAATGTATCGTAAGTCCCTTAGATACTGGGCAATTAAAGGATTTCTTGGGAATGGATAACCTCCAATTTTCATCTTTTCTATTGTTACAGTATTTGGTAATACCCCCGGGCTTCTCACTTCAATACGATTTGAAAACATATAAATCCGTGTCTCGGCACCAATACTGTAATCACGATGTGCGACTGCATTGGTAACAGCCTCCCTTAGCACCTCCTGTGGAAAAACTTTTTCAATCCGTTTTAATCCCTTTATTTTTGATGGGGATTCTAAATTCCGTTGAATTATTTCAACTGTCTTATCAATAAGCTCTGCTAATGTCCCTTCAACTACTTTTCTATCAAGAAGAGTATCAGATATATTATCCCCCAGAAAATAGGCAAAGGTTACTCCTGTATTTGGTAGAAATCTTTGAGGTTTTAATCCAAACGCCAGCAAACCACCTACTGTAAGCACATCGCCATATTCAGTTTTTTTCATTGTATCCGCATTATTCAAGATATTTTTTATTTCTACATCGGTAAGATTTTCAATTTTTATTCCATGATAGGATAAAAAATATTCAACTACCTTATCCATATTTATATCCTTAATGTTAGTATTGGGAACAGGAGCAACATCGTAATGATAGGCACCGGACACCTGAAATAATCTTGACAATTCTTCCCTTGTTGCCTCCCTTGATGTGCTGCCCACCCGCATATAATAAATTTTCCTTTCCCCCTTTTCCACATAATAAGGCTTACTGTAGCCCATATCTATATAGACGATTGCAACTCGTTTGCCTCCATTAATCTGTATCTCCTCATAGTAAGGTATTACCCCCGGTCTAACGAGGGTTCTGCAGATATTCATCACCCATTCCTCACATTTTAAATCTATAATTCCACTGATAGTCCTATCATCTTCAACTCCAATAATAATCTTTCCACCCTTTAGATTGGAAAGTGCTACTACCTCTTTGGCAAAATCTTCATTAAAAGCCTTATTGCCCCTTTCATCTCGTTTAAACTCTACTCCTGAGTTTTCTCCATTTTGAATTATTTCAAGAACTTCTAATTTTGTCATAAAAAACCTCTGTTAAAGACCGTATTTCTCTCTTCTTATATCAAATGCCTGTCTGCCGCCCTCAAGGGTGTTTTTGACAACCTCTTTTACGCCTTCCTCATCGATAGATCCAAAGTTTCCATCCTTTATTGAGGCATTATTTGCGTCAGCAGTCATAGCAGCAATAAGCTCTGCATCACCAAGAACCGGAATATTAGCATTGTGAGTGGCAATGAGAAATTGCCTTCTCTCCTTTTCGTTTCTTAACTTGCTCACAATATCATCTACTATAAAGGTATTGTCCAGATCATCTTCCGGCTGGTCAATAATTAAAGGATAAGGATTTTCAAGTAAAATTAATGTGAGTAGGGCGGTACATTTCTGCCCTACTGAAAGATGGTTTATATCCCTATATTTTGGAGATTCCTTTGTTCCAAGATTCAACTTTATTATCGCCTTTGTTGCAACCTCAAAAACTTCAATATCAAAAAGCTCCTCTGGAGTCATCGCTTTACATAGGGACTGGGCAGTAGCAGGGCTTATTCCAAATCGGTCAGCAAGCATTTCCGGCCCCTGTCTTACAAATTTTGCAAATTCTACAGGAGAAAATCCATCTGCCTCAATAATACGGCTCAATTGTTCCTCTCTTGCCTTTGATTTTAACAGCTTCAACCTCTCAATAAACTTATCTTTTTCTCCTTGATATTCAAGGGTAACCTCAACTGCACTATTCAGTTTTTCATTCAGTTTTTTTATAATCCCATTCCCTATCCTGAATTGCTCTGCTCTGTTATTTGAAATACCGATAAGTGTTTTTTCCCGCTCATTCATAAGCCTGTTAAGTTCTTTTTGATATTTATCTTTCTCATCTTTTATAACTCTCAATTGTTCAAGCCGCTGCTCCAACTGAATAAGCTCATTTGGGTCTACAGATTCAAATTCCTTTTGCAAATCCCTTAGTATCTTACTGTATGTCTCATTCTGTTTTATGTTGAGTCCTTCCCATGGTATAAGAACATTATCCTTATAAGAGTGTATCGCCTTTTGGGCTGATAGAGTCAAAATTTCTATGGATTCACTTGATTGCTTGAGAAGGTCAGTAAGAATTTTCTCGGACTTATTTAAAAGGTCTTTATTAGGAAGGTCTTCAATCTGTTTTAAAAAGGCCGTATCGAAGTCTATATCCTGTTTGAATTCGTTAAGCAATCTTATAAATCGCTCAACCTTTGAGTATCCCTGCTTCAGAATATTTTCCTCTTTTGTATACAGCCTCTTTTCTTTTAATCTGTCAGGAATACCAAGCTCTTTATATCTTTTTATCTTTTCTTCGATTACAGGTAAATTGGCTATTCTTTCATCGGCAGAAGATACAGTCCTTTGAAGCCGCAGCAGGTCGTTTTTATTATCTTCCAATGTCTTTAATAAATCTTTTTCTTTTTCCTTAAGATTATCAAGCTCTTTTCCTATAAATCTATCGAGAAGCTCCATCTGAAAAATAGAATTTTTAGATATCTCATAAATCTCTTTTTGGCTATAAATCTCAAGTCGCATAATATCTGGAGGTTTTAAATCGGGTCTCAGCGTTCCATCTATCTCTTTAATTACAGGGTTATTTGGATACACCCTCTCTATAATATATTGTTTGGGTGTTGGCTCATGAGATTCAACTAAGACATTTATTTTAGAGCCACTTTTAAAAACCTCTCTCAAAATATCCCTATACTGCTCCTCACATTTTTCCGCCTTTGGCTTTACATCAAAGACATATCTAAGGGTTTCTATTATTGTAGATTTGCCAGTCCCCTTACCACCAATAACACAATTGAGGTTATTATTGAGATGTAGATTCACACCATCCAAGAACCCACCTTCCCAATAAGCACCAATAATTTTTGAAAAATGAGGAGGGGGTAATGACAGGTCAGAAATTAATCTTATTCGTGATTCCCAGTCAATAAATGCCTCTCTTAACCCCTCAACCGTAAAAGAGGCTAATTTTATATAAGTTTTCTTTTTACCAATTTCATCAATACCCTTTGCATCAGAGGAGTTAAGGCAGGCAACAGGATGTTTACGCTTATAGTTATCCTTTTTGTTTTCTATCACATCTTTGTTAAAGCCATTCAAATTGCCCCTTCCAGCAGGTATTTCAACTGCAAACAGGTCTTCGTTCCTAAAAATATCAATACGGATTTGACCTTCGGTTTCTTTTAAAAGACCATTCTCATTAAAGACATGAGGAGCGGCGCAGATACCGTCTTTATCTTTTATAATTTTAATAACCTCATTCACTCCTTTATTAAATGCCTTCGGTGTATTATCAGAATTGAATCGCTCTGACGGTGTAAGCCCAATCTGAGATAAAAGATGGTCAAGCTCTCTTGAATCTGTATCAGGGTTAAAAAGACATATTAGATGGATGCCATCTTTCCCGCTGTCTGTTGTAATCTCAAAACCAGGTAATACAACTATTCCAGTTCCAGTAGCTGCTTTTTTGATAGGGTCAATCCACTCCACATCATTATGCTCGGTAATGCCTAAAATTTTTATCCCTTCCTTTTCTGCCTTCTCAATATAAAGCCTTGCAATTTTATCCTTATCATTCTTACTTACGCCAGATGGCAAAGAAAATCTGTGCCATTTCGGAGTGTGAATATGCAAATCTGCACAGTAAAATATGGCGCCATTATGTTTTTTTAATATTTCAACAAATTTTTTATCAGCTACATCCATATAGCACCTCTCCTCTACACAGTTTTAAACTTCAATATTATACCTGAATTAAGACTGTCATGCTAAAATCTTTTCTATAACCGCATACATATATTTAATCCTCCTGAAGTGAATCGGCGGTTATTTTGTTTATCTCCTTTTCCATCTATTTTTCAATAGAAATGACTTTAGCCTTTTTCTTCGGAGCCCATCCATGCTTATGCGGCTTGCATAATGCGCACCCCTTTGATTTTTTGTCCCTGTAAACTTTTCCCATATTATCGTATATTTTGACAATAACCTATATAATACCCATAGATTTCCCGATTTTTTCAAAATTCTCTGCTGCATGGGTGAGGTCTTCTTTGCTGTGCGCTGCGGATAGCATTACACGGATTCTTGCCTTGCCCATAGGCACTGTGGGGTAGCCGATTGCCTGCGCAAATATGCCTGTATCAAACAACCTCCGGCTGAATTCTTTTGCGGTTTTAGCTTCACCTATCATAACTGGGGTGATAGGTGTTTTTGTCCTGCCGAGATTAAATCCGATTTGCCTCATCTCTTCCTGAAAAAATGCAGTATTCTCCCATAGCCGTTTGACCATGACATCCGGGGCTGTAAGGGCGTCAACTGCTGCAATACATGCTGCCACATCGGCAGAGGTTGCTGCGCTCGAAAATAAAAAGGGGCGTCCCTTTTGCGCAAGATAATCGCATAATCTCTTGCTCCCTGCAATATAGCCGCCCACAACACCGAATGCCTTTGACATTGTGCCGACCTCTATATCAATTTTGCCGTGCAGGTTAAAATAGTCAACGATTCCCCTCCCCCCTCTGCCTAATACACCCTCTCCGTGAGCATCGTCCACCATCGTAATCGCGCCGTATTTTTCGGCAATATCCGCTATTTCGGGCAGCGGCGCAATATCACCTTCCATGCTGAATACGCCGTCGCTAATAATAAGCCTGCGCCTGACATCCTTTTCGCCCGATATTTTAGCTTCAAGGTCTTTGGTATCGCAGTGTGCATACCTGACGACTTTTGCCTTCGATAGACGGCATCCGTCAATGATACTTGCATGGTTGAGCTCATCCGAGAATACGGCATCCCCTTCGCCGGCTATCGCAGGGATAACGGCAAGGTTTGCACAGAATCCGGATTGAAAGGAGAGTGCGCCTTCTACACCTTTGAAAATGGCAAGTTTCCCTTCAAGCTCTTTATGAAGCGTAGTAGTTCCGGCAATAGTCCTTACTGCAGCGGGGCCTACGCCGTAGGTATCTATTGCCTTTTGTGATGCCGATTTTAGTTTCTGGTCATTTGCAAATCCGAGGTAATTATTGGAGCATAAGTTTAAGACCCTCTTTCCGTCTACGATAATCCATGCACCCTGCGGGCTTTCTATCGTGCGGATGTTAATCGACAAATCCATCTCTTTTAATTTTGCCAAGTCTTCGTCAATGAAATTAAGTCTGTCCATATTATTCCTCGACTCTCAAGATAACCTTTCCGCACTTTCCTTCTCTCATCAGCTTCATACCCTTTTCATAGTCTTTTAGAGGAAATTGATGTGTGAGAATAGGGGCAGGGTCAACAAGCCCGGAAGACAGAAATCTCGATGTCTTATGCCATGTCGAGAATATCTTCCTGCCTGTTATTCCATAGATGCGTAATTTTTTAAATATAACCTCTTTATTTAAGTCAATATTTGTCTTTCTCTCGTAAATCCCTAATAGAGAAAGCCTGCCGCCGGGGGTTATAACTTTAAGTCCCTGATTCAGAGCCTGATTGCTCCCAGAAAATTCAAGAACCGCATCCACCCCAATATTTTTCGTAGCCTCTGCCGCAATTTTTACTACATCCTGCTTTCTTGGATTAACGGTTATATGCGCTCCCATCTTTTTACCTATTGTCAGCCTGTAGTCGTTCGGGTCGGAAAGTATAATCAGGGATGCGCCGCAGGCTTTTGCGATGCCTGTTGCAAATAGACCTATTGGCCCCGCTCCGAGTATTAAAACCGTTTTTGCGGATATGTCTTCGGAAAGAACAGTGTCAACGGCATTTCCGAATGGCTCTTGAATTGTCGCCATCTCATCGGGAATATGACGGTCGTTTTTCCAGAGGACATGCTCGGGCAGGACGAAGAATTCGGCAAATGTTCCGTCATGGTCTACCCCGAGCAGCTTGAAGTTCCTGCATACCTCCGAATATCCGTTCTCGCATTGATAACAATGGCCGCAGATGATATGACTTTCCGCAGAGACACGGTCTCCCTCTTTTACATAAGTTACTTCTTCGCCGGTTTTTACGACCCTCCCGACAAATTCGTGTCCTATGATGCGGGGCGTGGTAAATCGCTGCCGAGCCCACCGCGACCAGTCGTAGATATGCACATCCGTCCCGCAGATAGAGGCGACGCTGACTTTGATAAGCGCATCCCTTGTCCCTATCTTAGGGATAGGGGCTTCGATAATCTCCATGCCCTTTGCAGGCTTCCTTTTAAAAACAGCTTTCATTTTAAAACTCCTCTTTCTATTGGATGTAGAATAGTTGTAAAATGAATTTTATTATTCAAGCAATAGAAAGTCCAGAAAGATTTTATGGATGCGTTAAGAAACATTTACCAATATATAAAAAAATATCGCAGTGAATTGATTGCAGGCATTGCTGCCCTTATCCTGACCGATGTCATCGGGCTTCTGCCTCCATGGCTTATGAAACTCACTGTTGATTATATCGGTATGAGCGGTGTGCAGTCTTCTATAGCGCCTCTTATAACATATTCTGCGCTCATTATTGCGGCAGTCGGGCTCCAGGCAGTATGCCGCTATTACTGGAGGAAACACCTCTTCGGAATATCGAGGAAGGTGGAATATGATTTAAGAAGCGATTATTTCCGGCGCTTACAGGGTCTACACTGGGGGTTCTTTCAGCATACCAAGACCGGCGATATTATGTCGAGGGCTACGAACGACCTCCAGGCTGTGAGAGAGTTTCTCGGAATCGGCAGCGTAATCATCGTTGACGCAGCCGTAATCATATCCACCTGTCTTATCCTTATGATAGTTATAAGTCCCAAGCTAACCATCATCTCCCTCCTGCCTATGGTAGCGGTTTCGCTTATCGTAAAAAAATTCAGCAAAGAGATAAGGCGCAGGTTTGAATCCGTGCAGGAGAGATTATCCGAACTCAGTTCGATGGTAAACGAAAGCATAGCGGGGATAAGGGTTATACAGGCTTATGTGCAGGAGGCGAACGAATTAAAAAGGTTTAAAAAAATTAACCGGCATCTCGTAGATAAGAACATGGAGCTTACGAAGATGTCCGGTCTTTTTTTCCCTCTGATGGTTCTTACGACGGGCATAGCAGCTGCCCTTCTCCTGTGGGTTGGGGGGAGGGAGGTGATGGGAGGCAAGCTGACCCTTGGAAGCTATGTGGCATTTAACGGCTATCTATTAATGCTTACATGGCCTATGGCTGCTGTAGGTTTTATGATAAACCTCTCGCAGAGAGGGATTGCTTCGATGAAGAGGATTGGAGATATTATGAAGGTAAAGCCGGAGATAATAGATAAGCCGCCGGCAATCGGCAGCCGGCCATTAGCCATAAAAGGCGAGATAGAATTAAAATCCCTCACATTCTCATACACAGGCAAAGAGGATGTCCTGTCGAATATAAATCTTAAAATATTTGCAGGCAGTTCGCTTGCATTGGCAGGCGCTGTCGGTTCGGGCAAAAGCACAATCGTTAAATTGATGCTTAGAATATATGATGCGGCAGACTGCGCTATTTTTATCGATGGATTCGATATAAAAGAGATACCGTTGAAAATGC
>CAYMMR010000071.1:0-10660 GCA_964391545.1 uncultured Nitrospinota bacterium
ACGAGATCATGCCTAGTCTCGTGGGCTCGGAGATGTGTATAAGAGACAGGAGATAATCTATAAGACCGAGCTCGACAGAAACTTAAGGGTCTGCCCGAAGTGTAACTTTCATCACCGCATGAATGCCTACGAAAGGATTATACTCCTGACCGACGACGAGGGCTTTGTCGAAAGGGATAGCGATATATATCCCGAAGACCCTCTTAGATTCAGAGATGTAAAGAGATATAAGGAGAGATTGAGAATTTACGCCAAAAAAACAGGCATTAACGATGCGGTTGTATGCGGCGAGGGGATGTTGAATGGACGAAATGTCCAGCTTTGTGTAATGGAATTCGGCTTTATGGGGGGCAGCATGGGGTCTGTTGTAGGCGAGAAGATAACGAGGGCAATCGAAAGAGCGGTAAACAAAAAGAACCCCTTTATTACAATATCATGCTCCGGCGGGGCGCGCATGCAGGAGGGTATTTTATCACTCATGCAGATGGCAAAGACATCCGCAGCGCTTGCGCAGTTGTCCGAGGAAAAACTTCCGTATATCTCCATTTTAGCCGACCCTGTTACGGGCGGCGTTACTGCAAGCTTTGCAATGCTCGGAGATGTAATTATTGCAGAGCCCGGGGCGCTTGTAGGATTTGCAGGACCAAGGGTAATAGAGCAGACCATAAAGCAGAAGCTGCCCGAAGGTTTCCAGCGTGCGGAGTTTCTACTCGAACACGGCATGATTGATATGGTAGTGCATAGAAAAGAATTGAAAAATACAATCGGCAAGATATTGGACTTATTAAGATAGGGTCAGGGGTCAGGGGTCAGGGGTCATGAAAAAGATAAGCTTGCCCCTTGCCCCTTGTCCCTTGCCCCTATTTTTATGACCTATGTTGAAACGATTGATTATCTTTACAGCCTCGAAAGGTTCGGAATAAGATTAGGGCTCGAAAATATCTCCAATATCCTCAATCTCCTCGATAACCCGCATCGAAAATTCGAGACAATACATATTGCAGGGACAAACGGCAAAGGCTCCACTGCTGCGATGACAGCCTCGATTTTGCAGCATGCGGGATATAAAACAGGTCTATACACATCGCCCCATCTGCAGGATTTCATGGAGAGGATAATGATTAACGGGGTGATGATACCGGAGAATGATGTGGTGGAATTGACCAAAAAGATAAGGTCAAAGCTCAAGGGTCAGGGGTCATGGGTCAGGGGTCAGGAAAAAGATAAACTTGCCCCTTGCCCCTTGCCCCTTAACCCTACTTTTTTTGAATTTACCACTGCTATGGCGTTTCTCTATTTTGCGGAGGAGATGGTGGATTTTGCAGTAGTAGAGGTCGGCATGGGCGGGAGACTGGATGCTACAAATGTCTTAAATCCCGTTCTATCCATTATCACAGAGATTGACATCGAGCATACAGAGCATCTCGGAGGGGACATAAGAACGATTGCAATGGAAAAGGGTGGAATTATCAAAGAAAAAGGGACTGTGATTCTTTCGTCTTGCAAGAGAGAGGCAATCGAGGCAATAGAGGCGGTATGCAAAGAAAAACATGCAAGGCTCTACAGAATCGAAAGGGATTTCGGAATACGGATTTCGGAATGCGGAATGAGTAATACAATTTTTGAATTCCGCAATCCGCAATCCGCAATCCCTAATCTCAAAATTCCCCTGCGTGGAAAATATCAGCCGATTAACGCATCAACGGCAGTAATGGCAGCACATATCCTTGCCGAAAAAGGATTTACGATTGGAGAATCGGCTATTCGTGAAGGATTAAAAAATGTCCGCTGGAACGGAAGGTTTGAAGTGGTATCGGAAGAACCCCTTATTATATTGGACGGCGCACACAATCCTGCTGCTGCAAAAATGCTGGCGGATGAGCTAAAAGCCATAAAGGGGCAGAGTCAAGAAGAAGAATCCAAACTTATACTTATCATTGGCATATTAAAAGACAAAGACTTTAGAGGAATTATCTCCTCTTTAGCTCATCTTGCGGATTATGTTATTATTGTCAGACCAAAGTCGGATAGAACGAGGGAGCCGGGGGACTTAAAGAACGAATTTTTAAAATATATAAGTGATGCAGAGGTGATTGAAGACATACCGGATGCGATTTCAAAGGCTAAACACATAGCCGGTAAGGACGACATTATATGTATTACAGGCTCTTTTTTTACAATTGGAGAAGCGAGAAACATAATAAAGGGCAAGATATGAGGAAAATAGTTTTCTTACTGTTCACTGTTCACTGTTCGCTGTTCACTGCTTACTGCTCCTTTGCAGAGGAACGGTCTCCTTCTAAAAGCGCGAAGGAGCAAGTCTTCCTATCCGCTGACAGAGTAGAGTTCAAAAAATCCAAAAACCTCATTGATGCAGGCGGGAATGTGGAAATATGGTATAAGGACAAGACTATCTTCGGCGATGAGGTTGAGCTTAATACGGAAACGGGAGACGGAAATATAAAAGGTAATGTGCTTATGTATGACTCTGAAAGTTATATAGCATCGGAATCCGGAGAATTCAATATAAAGGCAGCCACAGGGACACTGCACGATGCCAGCGGAACCATAGCATCGAAATATTACTTTACAGGGGAGAAATTGGAAAAAGAAAGCACATACCGCTTTACGATATTCGATGGAACGCTTACGACATGCTGCGAAGACACCCCCTCATGGAAGTTCGAGGTCAGCAGGTCGGATATATATATAGAACAATATGCCTTTTTGAAAGGGACATCATTCAGAATCAAGGATGTCCCTGTATTATATCTTCCATACTGGGTTGTCCCTATTAAAACCAAGAGAGCGACAGGGTTTCTCATGCCCGACATAGGCTCGAGCAGTAAGGACGGATTTTTTATCAACAACAGCTTCTTCTGGGCGATAAGCGACCATCAGGATGCTACAATCTATCTTGACTATCTGGAGAAAAAAGGGGTCAGGGAGGGGCTTGAATACAGATACATCTTCAGCAAAAAGAGTTCGGGTAATTTTTTCGGCTCCTATTTAAAAGAGAGCGATACTCAGAGGGATTTTTATAAAATAAATTTCGACCATAATCAGATATTTCCTCATGATGTTCAGGGGGCAGTTAGGATTGATATTTTAAGCGGGGCTAATCAGGATAGGGAATATGAAGACGATACTGCGTTAAGGACGAGAAGACAAACGGATTCTTATGCAAGGATTACAAAAAACTGGTCATCGAGAAGCCTGCAGATTCTTGGCAGAAAGAGGGAAAGCACAGAGTCCGGTTATAATGAAATATATACACAACTCCCGGAGATTGCATTTATAAATCAGAAAGAGAGAATTGGCGAATCGCCGTTCTTTTACAGTGTGGATTCGTTCTTTACCGGTTTCAGTAATGAGAAAAGCGGCAGCAAGATAGAGGTTGAACGCGCCGATTTTCACCCCAAAATCACCTATACATTTAATAAATTCCCGTGGCTTACACTTACGCCTACCGTAGGGCTAATGGAGACATATTACAGCAAGGGGGCAAATAAGACAGAGGGATTTACAAGAGACCTCTATGATATTGAATTAAAAATGGAGGGTCCGAAGTTTTTCGGGATATTCGACACTACCCCCCTTAATAAAGAGAACAACCCCCTAACTCCCCCTTTGTTAAGGGGGACTGAGGGGGTTGTCTTAAAGCATATCATCGAGCCGAGGATAGTATATACCTATATACCCGATATAGACAAAGAAGACAGAAACAGCATAATGCAGATCGATGCCATCGATGCCGTTTCATCTCAAAATATAGTCTCCTATTTTTTGACAAACAGAGTTTTGAAGAAGGAGTCAGGGGTCAGGGGTCAGGGGTCAGAAAATTCTAACCCGCAGGCTTATGAGATTGTCAGGCTGGAGATAGGCCAGCAGTATGATATAGCCGAAGCCGACAGACCGGTCTTATCGGGCGGAAGCCGCCGCCCTTTTTCGGATTTGAGATTTGATTTGGATAGCCATATAATAGAGCCTGTCATATTTAATTTCGATGCTGCTTATGATGTATACGAAAGCACGTTGAATACCGCCAATTTAGACTTTGGCATAAATTATAAGAATATATCTTATCTGACTGCCGAAAGGAGATATACGAGGAAACCCGAATCTATCTTCATAACCGGTATTGCTGGGATTAATGTAATGAACAATCTCAGCCTGCAATACAGCGCAAGATATGACGAATTAAATAAAAAGATCCTCGAAAACGACTACAGCATTACATATTCTTCGGGATGCTGGGAAGCCTCCCTCGATATAGTCAATAGAAAATACTTTACAAACGGCGATGAGAGGGATGAAATAAAAGTTTTTTTCCTGATAACATTGAAGGAAATTGCATCTATCGGGAAGAGGGGAAATCTCGGGCTGATTCAGAGGAAAATATAAAATGACGATAATCGAGATTAAAAATTTAAGCAAGGTTTACAACACGGGCATTGTAAAGGTTCATGCCTTGAAAAACATTTCTTTCTCTATAAATTCGGGAGAGTTTGTCTCCATAATGGGGCCGTCGGGAAGCGGGAAATCCACTTTGATGAATATAATAGGATGCCTCGACAGGCCTACGGATGGGATATATCTTCTGGAGGGGGTTGACATAAAAGGACTGACCGATGACAGTCTTTCCGAGATACGAAATAAAAGGATAGGTTTTGTATTCCAGAGTCATAATCTTCTCCCCAGAACAACTGCGCTCGAAAATGTAGAGCTTCCAATGCTTTATGCAGGCATCCCCGACGCAAAAGAAAGGGCTATGGAAGCTCTCAAAAGCGTAGGGCTCGAGAAAAGGGCAGACCACAGCCCCGCAGAGCTCTCGGGAGGGGAAAGCCAGCGAGTTGCCATTGCCAGGGCAGTAGTAACGAATCCTGCCATAATAATGGCGGATGAGCCGACCGGAAATCTCGATACACATACAAGCAGCGAGATAATGGAGATATTCTGCGGATTAAACGATAAAGGCGTAACTATTATTATGGTTACACATGAAAAGGATATAGCCGAATATTCAAAAAGGGTTATCTCTATAAAAGACGGCGGGATAATTAAAGATGAATTTTTTCAATGACCGGTTTTTGTTCTTGCAGGCGGGTATGTTATAATTAAACCGTATTTTTAATATTTTTTACCGACATAGATTGAGATGATATGACCCCTGTTGATGCAAACGAATATGAGAGTAAGAGGCTCGCTGCCTATGCCATGCACAGCAGAGATACGGCAGGAAGAAGACACAATGAGCCGGAACACCCTTATCGCACGGCGTTTCAGAGAGACAGGGACAGGATAATCCACTCTTCTGCATTCAGGCGGCTGGAATATAAAACTCAGGTCTTTGTATACCATGAAGGGGATTATTACAGAACGAGGCTTACCCATACCATAGAGGTCGCCCAAATTTCGAGGTCTGTAGCAAGGGCCCTCTGCTTAAACGAAGATATGTCAGAGGCGATTGCCCTTGCCCACGACCTCGGGCATTCTCCATTTGGACACTCGGGAGAAAAGATGCTAAATGAGTTAATGAGAAACCACGGCGGCTTCGAGCATAACAGGCAGTCGCTCAGGATAGTCGACCATATAGAAAATAAGTACCCGGGCTTCAGAGGATTGAATCTGACTTTTGAGGTAAGGGAAGGGATAGCGAAACATGTAACGGAGTATGACGACCCAAGTTTTGAAGAGTTCGGCAAATCGCTCCCGACCCTCGAGGCGCAGATTGTTGACTACTCGGATGCAATTGCATACAACAGCCACGATCTGGATGACGGCATAACATCCGAAATGATAGACACGGAAAGTTTAAAGGAGGTGAGAATCTGGGACGAGAATTACAGGCGGATAAAAGAAGAATTCGGCAGCCTCGGTTCGAATATACTCAAGTATCAGCTTGTAAGGGCTATAATAAACCAGCAGGTAACCGACCTTATAGAGCAGACCAGAAAGAATATCGAGCAGTTTAATATCGGGTCAGCAGCCGATGTAAAGAATTTCGGCAAAAAGATTGCATCTTTCAGCGAGGAAATGAAGTTAAAGGATAAAGAGTTGAAGAGTTTTTTAAAAAAAAATATGTACAGCCATTACAGGGTTAAAAGAATGGAAGATAAGGCAGGACGGTTTATAAAAGAACTGTTTAACGCATATATAAGCAAGGTGGAGCTTCTTCCTCCAAATGTCCAGAAGGATCTGAAGATCGAAAAGAAGGAGAGGCTTATCTGCGATTATATTGCAGGTATGACGGACAGATTTGCCATAGAGGAGTATAAAAAACTATTCGACCCGTATGAAAGGGTCTAAGGAGGGTTATTATGGATGAAATGACGGTTCAGGAGGTTCTGGCATTCGCCAAGATATTGGAGGAAAATTCCAATAAATTTTATGCCGATGCGGCAAAAAGTGCAAAATTGCCCAATGCAAAAAAGTTTCTCGAAGAACTGGCAAAAGAGGAACTGAGGCATAAAGAGCTTATTGCAAATTTAGAGAAGCGGGTAGCCTCCGGAGAAGATATACCCAAAATAAATAAGAAGATTAAAAGCCTGAATATATCCGATTTTATCGGCAAGAACAGGCTGGATGACGACGCAGATTTTATTGATATATTGGCCGTAGCTATGAGCAAGGAAAAAGAAGCAGTGAAGGTATATTCTACCTTCGCAGATTCGCTGGAAGACGGCAAGGTAAGAGAACTGTTCGATTTCCTGATTAATGAAGAAAAAAGGCATCTCAGGAGATTCGAAGATGATTACGACGATTATACGGATGAGATGTCCCACGAAAAGGTCAGGGAGTTGATTAAGAAAATGTATGGCAAATGAGTTTAAATAAAGTTATAAAAAATTGAAACATGAATTCCACGAATATACGAACGGCACAAATAAACTCCCCCTGCACCCCCTCTTTAATAAAGAGGGGGAAGGGGGAGTTGTGCAATTTGTTTATTCGCGCCATTCGTGTTCATGTCTTTGTTCTTGTTTTCTGCCTCTTGTTCCTTTTTCCTCAAGTTGCTCCCTTGAACGGCATGAGCCCTGCCGGAGAGGTTGAAATTGGAAAAGAATCCGATAAGGAGATTCTCAAATATTATGGATACTACAGCAATAAAGATCTCCAGGAATATGTGAATGAGATAGGACAAAAACTGATAAGCCATATAAAAGACCCTGTCTTTGACTATTACTTTAAGGTCGTAGACAGCGCCGAGGTAAATGCCTTTGCCCTGCCGGGCGGTTATATATATGTTACGAGAGGCATGCTGGCGTATATAAATACCGAGGCGGAGCTTGCGGTAATCCTCGGCCACGAGATAGGACATGTAACATCCCATCATGCCGTAACCCAGATGAATAAAAGCATTGCAAGCGCCCTCCTTACCATAGCGGGTCTTATTGCAAGCCAGGATATAAGAAGAGAGGCTGGGGCATGGGTTGCAGTAACGACGCAGCTCTCGCAGCATATATTGAGCGGCTACGGGAGGGAGGCGGAGATGCAGTCCGACGAGCTGGGGATTATATATGCCCACTCGGCAGGGTATGACCCGCGGGCAATGACCGATTTTTTCAGGAAACTTAAATCGCGGGAGAGGTTTGTGGGCGCAGGCTATCACGGTTTTCTTGCCACACATCCCGATACAATAGAGAGGATTATTACGGCCGAAGATAAATCGGCTATAGTCGCTGCCAGAGGCGGCAATCTCGAAAAAAATGAAGACAGGTATAAGTCAAAGATAGAAGGATTATTCTATGGAAGCGATTCAAACAGCAGATTTAGAAGGCCGGCTATAAAACACGGGGATAAAGATAAAACCGGAGAGGGAAAAAGCGAGCCTGATAATAAATTGAAAAAGGGTGACAGGTATATTCATATATATACGGTAAAGAACGGCGATACATTCAGAGCAATATCGAAGGATGCAGCAAAGGATGAGAGGCTTGCCCTCGAAATCGCCCTTATAAACGGCAAAAATGTAGATGATACATTAACGGCAGGGGAAAAAATAAAAATTATAATGAAGAAACAGTGAATAAAAAAACTCTCGGACTTATATTAATAATATCCGGCGGGCTTGTCTGGCCCGTAGGACTGTGGCTTAAATTAAAGCCATTTCCTTATATCCTCGTCCCTCATATACTCATGATTGTCCCGGGTGTAATTCTGCGCGGCAGCCATATTATCGAATTTATCAAGAAGAGAAAATAGAACATACTATGGCAGACGAAATATAGTAAACAACATAAATAAGCTGACATATTTTTGGAGTCTTAATATCTTCTGTTGCAAATTTCAGAAGCAGATGATGATTTATATCAACAGCCCTCATGATTATCTTTTCAAGCAATCTTTCCAGTGTATTCTGTTTATAAAAATCGCTGACTATCTCCTTAAAAGAATTTTTCCTCATGTTCAACCTCCTTAAAGTTAAAATTTAGAGGCTATCGCCTCTCTTATCTTTGAAAAGAGTATCTCCTTACCCTCAAATATCTCCATACTGATTTTTAATATCCAGACTGAAAATGGTATAGGCTCGAATTCCTTTAGTCTTACCGCATCCTTTTCCGTTGTTACAAGAATTTCAGAGCCGGTTTCTCTTGCCTTATTTATTAAATCCACTATATCCTCTTTTGTAAACTGATAGTGGTCATCAAAAGGAACAAACCCCTTAATATCAATGCCGGCATCTTTTAATGAGTTTTTAAAGGATTCGGGAGATGCAATGCCGCAGAAGGCAAATCCCCTTTTTCCTTTTGCCGCATCTAACGAAATAGTTTTATTATTGTTCATATCAAAAAACCCATCATTAATATGGTAACTCTTACAAATGGGGATACCTCTCGTAAGCGAATTTAATTCTTGCCCCTTGCCCCTTGCCCCTTGCCCCTTCAGTATTATAATATCTGCTCTGTTTAGATAAGAAACAGGCTCTCTTAATGTTCCACGCGGCAGTAAGTATCCATTTCCAAAGGGTGAGCCTGAATCGAGCAAGAGAATGTTTAAATCTCTATTTAACTGGACATGCTGATAACCATCATCCAGCAAAAGAACCTCAGCGCCAAACTTCTCTACTGCATACATTCCGGTCTTGTATCTGTCTGCTCCTGTGATTACAGGGACTCCTTTAAGCCTTAATGCCGTCATATAAGGCTCATCACCCGATTCGAGGGGCTTCATAAGAATTTTATTGCCGTCCGATACCACATTTATCTCTTCTTTTGCCTTTCCTTTATACCCTCTGCTCAAAACAGCGGCATTCTTCCCCGTCTCTTTTATGAGTTCGGCAATCATTATTACTGTTGGTGTCTTTCCTGTCCCTCCGACCGTTATATTTCCTATGCTTATCACAGGGACAGGAAGTTCTTTTATCTTTAATATTCCGATTTTATAGAGGTTAAGCCTAAGACGGTGACTAAAGCCGTAGAACCATGATAGAATTAATAAAAGAGCGGAAAGGAGCGGATTTCCCCCTTTACTTTCCATGATATTTTTTACATCATTTTTGATTTTCGACTGCATAATTATAAAAATCATAAGGAGAAGGGGAGAAGAAGATGGAGAAATGGAGAGATAATAAGTCAGATTCTTTTTTCTCCTTTTCTCCCTTCTCCTTAATCTTTTTTTGTTTTGTATGAATATTATACCGAGCTATATAAAACTATACAATAGAGGAGAGCTTCAGGATAGGATTAAAAGGCTTGAAGCCGTCCTGACGGATTGCACGCTCTGCCCGAGAAATTGCAGGAAAAATAGGCTTAAAGGCGAAAAGGGGACATGCAAGGCAGGGGCGGAATTGATGGTTTCCAGCGTATTTCCTCACTTTGGCGAAGAGCCTCCGCTTGTAGGATACGGCGGCTCAGGGACGATATTCTTGACACACTGCAATCTGCGGTGCATATTCTGCCAGAATTATGATATAAGCCACGGCGGGGAGGGTAAACCGGTAACAACGAACGAATTTGCAGATTACATGATATATCTGCAGAGGCTCGGGTGCCATAATATAAACTTTGTTACACCCACCCATTATGCGCCTCAGATTATTGCATCTCTGCCAAAGGCCGTTGAGATGGGGCTGGAGCTTCCTCTTGTATGGAATTGCGGCGGGTATGAATCAATAGAGGTTATCAAATTATTGGATGGCATTGTAGATATATATATGCCCGACTTTAAATACGGCAGTTCCCCGCCTGCAAGAAAATATTCAAAGGCTCCTGATTATCCGGATATTGCAAAGGAGTCATTGAAGGAGATGCACAGGCAGGTCGGCGTTCTTAAAATGGATAACAGAGGCATCGCATATAGAGGGCTTTTAATAAGGCATCTGATAATGCCAGATGGACTGGCGGGGACAAAAGAGGCAGTGGAATTCATTGCAAAGGAGCTGTCGCCGGATTCTTATGTAAATATAATGGACCAATACATGCCGTGTTATAAGGCATTCGATTATCCGGAAATTGCGAGAAGGATTACTGCCGAAGAATACGAAGAGGCGGTCAGGCTTGCAAGAGAGGCGGGATTGCATTTTGGTTTTTAGTGTCTTATTTAAAATCGCCGAATTTCTCTAATTCATTGATACTGAAAAATGACTTTTTTGAACGACTTTACCGGTGGATTATATAACTTTGCGGTGAGAGGAAAAGCATTATATCCACCGGCCTTT
>CAYMMR010000072.1:0-7542 GCA_964391545.1 uncultured Nitrospinota bacterium
TTTTGATTTTTAAATCCCTCAAAAACAGTGCACTTTTGATTTTTAAATAACATTTTGGAGTTAAAGCTTGACAAACCCTTTATAATAGAATAAATTAGATTATATCGCGGGGTGGAGCAGTCTGGTAGCTCGTCGGGCTCATAACCCGAAGGCCGCAGGTTCAAATCCTGCCCCCGCTACTTAAATGAAATATCCATTTAAGGAATCGTCCCTCATATACATCGGGATATACCTCCTCTCCTTCTCCACACTTCTGTTTGAAATCTCTTTAACGAGGGTATTTTCCATTGCCCAGTGGTATCACTTCGCATTCATGGTCGTGAGCATGGCGCTCCTCGGATACGGCGCAAGCGGCTCGTTTTTGGCGATCTTCCCGTCCATATTTAAAAAAGATATATCTTCCGTTTTATCGAACGGGGCTTTCCTGTTTTCTGTCTCCGCAATTCTTTCTTATGCCCTTGCCAATCGAATAGCCTTTGACCCCGTAAAAATCGCATGGGATCCCTTGCAGATAATTTATCTCTTTATTTATTACCTCCTCCTTTCCATCCCTTTCTTTTTTTCGGGCATGACTATATCTGCAGCCATATCCGTATTCGGCGATAGAGTTCATAGGATATATTTCTCCGACCTTCTCGGCGCAGGGAGCGGCTGTCTATCCGCGCTCCTTATATTTTTTATGCTCGAGACACCCAATGCCATAGCATCGGCGGCGATTTCAGGGATACTTTCGTCTGCCTTATTTTATGCTTCAAAACCCGCCCCAATAAGCAGTAGCAGGGCTTTTCCTTATCGTGCATTTCTTATAATAATTCCTTTGTCGCTAATAATTTTCTCCCCATCATGTATGGAAATAAATATATCCCCATACAAAGGACTCCCTGCTGCGCTCCGTTATCCCGGCGCAGAAAGGATAAAGACCGGATGGGATTCATTCTCGAGGATAGATGTGGTAAAGAGCGGGGCTGTCCGGTTTGCGCCTGGTTTAAGCCTTAAATTTCAAGAGAGGCTGCCGGAACAGATAGGCATTACAATTGACGGCGGAAGCCTCAATGCAATTACAAGATTCAGCGGCAATAGGGATGAAATCTTATTTACGGATTATCTTCCATCCGCCATACCCTATTACCTAACGGAGCCAAAAGATGTGCTTATATTCGACCCCCGCGGCGGGCTGGATGTCCTCTCGGCGATTTATCACAAGGCGCGGAATATCGAGGGGATAGAATTCTATCCCCTGATTATCGATACGGTAAAAAACGATTATGGAGATTTTTCCGGAAGCATATACGGCAGAAACGATATAAGCGCAAAGATTGGCGATGCAAGGCAATTTATCCGCACCTCAAAAAAAAGATACGACATAATCCAGATTTCTCCGCAAGATACGCTGGCAGCATCTTCAACGGGGATATACGGATTGACCGAGGACTATCGCTTTACGGTCGAGGCGTTTAAAGACTATATCGGGCGCCTCGATGAAAATGGGATTCTTTCGATTACGATTTACCTGCTCCCACCGCCAAGGCATGAACTGAGAATCATAAGCATAGCGCTAAAGGCGCTCGAGGATATTGGTATTCCATCGCCGGAGAGACATTTATCCGTTATCAGGACATGGGGGACAATCACAATCATTATAAAAAAGGGGGAATTAAATAACGATAATATCGAGAAGATAAAGGAATTTTGCAGAGAGAGGCATTTCGACATCGATTATTATTACGGCATAAAAAGGGAAGATACAAACATATATAATAGATTTAAGGAGCCGCTGTATTTCGATCTCATATCGAAAATAATAAATGGCGATGAAAGAAATGAATTCTTCGATAAATATATATTTGATATAACCCCTGCCACCGATGACAGGCCGTTCTTTCATCATTTTTTTAAATGGGACAAAATCAAAGATACCTATAATATCTTCGGGGGAAAATGGCAGCCTTTTTTAGAGGGGGGGTATATTATCCCGGCGGTCTTTATACAGGCGCTCATTGCAAGCATCATTCTTATAGTATTGCCCGTATTTTTTTTCATGCGAACTCGCGATTCACGACTCGCGATTCACGGCTTACGGTTTTTATCATATTTCTTCTTAATAGGTTTCGGATTCATGTTTGCCGAGATAAGCATGATACAGATATTCATACTCTTTTTAGGACATCCTGTCTATTCCATATCCACAGTGCTGTTTACAATTTTAATCTCATCCGGCATAGGCAGCCGCATCTCCGGCAAGAAAAATGTCAGCCGGCATTTTAAATTTTGTCTTTCGGCTTTATGCTGCATAATAGTTATGTATGCCCTATTCTTGCCTTTGCTGTTTAACGCCATATTACCCGCAGGGATTATATGGCGGCAGATCGTTTCCTTTCTCATTCTCTTTCCTTTAGGATTTCTCATGGGAATGCCTTTCCCCGCAGGTATAAAATTTTTAGCCTCTCGGTCCGGAGACAGACTGATACCCTGGGTATGGTGTGTAAACGGCTGTTCCTCCGTAGTAAGCTCCGTCCTCGTAATACTGACAGCCCTATCCTTTGGCTTTAAAACCGCACTCATAATGTCAGCTGCAGCTTACGGCTGCGGGCTTATATTTTTAGCAGGGAGTTCATGTCTTCGGGACATCTCCAAAAACCGATAAACCTGCCCCTCGTAAGACTCGGCGATAATTGACAGGTTGTCCAGCACAACATTCTCCAGATGCTTTCTGTTCAGGCGGTATCCGACCGAGAAGCCGATAAATACAGGAAGGAGTATAATGATAATTGCGATAAATGCCTTTTTGGATAAAGTAAGATGGAATCCGTTCATGGCTATACTTCGGGGCTTTTAGCCCCGATTGGATGTTTTTTCTATATCTATGATTTTACTCCCGCCCGGATAATCCGCGCTGACCACCGCTACTGCATTCGAGAGCTTGTTTACCTTCTCCTCTATCCTCCTCGCATTCTCCATCAGCAGCTTGAGCTTTTGCATTATATTTTCGTCTTTCTCATATCTTTTTTGCAATAGATGAACCGTCATTACTATGCTCGTAAGGGGATTATTGATTTCATGGTTTAAGGCTGCCGCCGCCTCTTTTAATACCCTGAGCCTTTCAATCTCTATCTTCTGCTCCTCCACTCTCTTTTTATCTTCGATAAGCCTTTTCCTCTCGAGGCAATGCCCTACGACAAAGGGAAGGGTCTTTATATACTCGTTCGTCTTTACCACATAATCATACGCGCCATTTTTAATTGCTGCAGCGGCGACCTCCTCGGAGCCTTCCCCTGTAACCATGATAATAACCATACCGGGCGCTTTCGACAGCATCTCTTTCATTACAGCGATTCCATCCATATCCGGCAGTTGGTAATCGAGGATAACTATATCGATACCGCTGTAAATTTTCGATATGGCATCCCTTCCCGTCTCCGCAGAGATTATATTGCAAGAAGGGTCAGCCTCTCTTAAGAGACCTTCATACATAGTCAGAAAAAACCTCTGGTCGTCAACGAGCAAAATATTCATAAATAAGGCAGGCTAAAAGGTTAAAAGGTTTTACGCTTTTGAATTAATCCATTTAACATATATGAAATCTCTTTAGCCTTTTCGATAAATATAACTCCTCCCTCTCTTTTTTCGCCTCTTTGCCTTTTAGCCTCTTAGCCTCTTAACCTTGTTTTACCGGCAATTCCACCGTAAATACCGTTCCTTTTCCCTTTTCGCTCCGGACGGAGATTTTGCCTTTGTGTTTTTCTATGCCCTTTTTAATCAGGTAGAGTCCCAGTCCCGTTCCACCCTCTTTTGTCGTAAAGAAGGGCTTAAATAGATTTTGCACCGTCCCGTCATCCATTCCAGCGCCGTTATCGGAAATCTTTACAGTTATACATTCGCACCCGCAGCCCCCGCTCAGACTGCAGTCCCGAACAAGATTGGTTTCTATTACAAGCTCCCCGTTATCGTTCATTGCCTGTATCGAATTTGTAATGAGATTTAAAAATATCTGCCTTATAATATTCATATTGCCTTCTACCGCTGCCTCGGCGTCATGGAAATTTTTTATAATTTTAATATTTTTACCCCCTGCCTCGATTCCAATCAAAACGAGGGACTGCTCGATAAGGGAGGCGATATTGATGCTTCCTATTTCCGTCTTTGAAGGGCGGGCAAAATCGAGGGTATTATTTATTATATTCGATGCCCTCTCGACGCTATTTTTAATCTGCAATATATAAGAATTCGCATTGTCGGATAAATCAGGGCTAAAGCCCTGAGCTACAGCCTTTTTAAGAAGATATAAGGCGGTATTTATGGTATTTAGGGGATTTCTTAGCTCATGTGCAATTCCTCCTACCATATTTCCAAGCTCTGCCATCTTTTCCAATTGGAAGATTTCGGTCTCTATTATTTTCTGTTCCGTTACATCCCTTCTCTGCTGTATGATGCCTTCAAACTCTCCCCTGCTGTTAAACAAAGGATACGCCCATACCTGAAAGATGCAGTCGTTAACTACCATCTCGGAGAATTCCATCTTCCTGCTTTTCGTTGCCTTTGTTACAGGACAGCTATCTTTTTGCCTGCAAGAATACACCTCCTCGCATTTTTTTCCTATCAATTCCCTGACGCTTAAATTCATGAATCTTGCGAGGGATGTATTAGCCATCCTGATTACACACTCATGGTCGTGGAGCGATACATAGTCATTAATGGAATCGAGGAGCGTCCTGAATCTAAAACGGCTTTCTAAAATCTGCTGCTCGAAAATCTCCCTCTCTCTTATATCCCTGAATATACCCTGCATTACCTTTTTATTGCCGTATTGAATAACGGAGCTTGCAATATCCACAGGGACGACTGCCTTATCCTTCCTCAAGATTTTTGCATTTATTAATGTGAATCTGCCTTTTATCAATCCCTCTTTAAACGTCTGTCTCTGATATTCTCTGTATTCTTCGGGAGAAAGGTCGCCTGCACAAAGGCTTAAAAGCTCCTCCCTGCTGTATCCTGTAAGCTCCTCTGCCTTCTTGTTTGCATCTATGAATCTGCCGTCGGCAGTATCCGCAATAATAATCGCATCGCCGGCATTATCGAAGAGGGTGCGGTATTTCTTTTCTTCATCTCTGATAATATCGCCGTAGAGATGAAACACATCCTCTAATATCTTGTCATATTTATGTGCCAGCCTTTCCTTCTCGTCCATAGAATTATCTCCCTGTATCAATCATCTTTATCTCGCCGTGATATGTTATCGGAACAGGGTCGGTAATCTTTGAAATTCTTAAAACCAAATCCCTTATCCTTTCGGATGCCTCGATAATATTGTTTGCATAGTCTTCCAAATCTTTTACATGCCTCTCTCCTGTCTTTACCTCATCTAAAATCCTCTCTGCCTCGCCGATAATAATCGTCAAAGGATTGTTTATCTCATGGCTCAGGGTTATGGCAGTCTGGTTCCACAGCTCGTTTCTTTTTGCCCTGACAAGCTCCGATTCCATTGACTTTATCCTGAGTTGTGTATTAATCCTCGCAATCAGCTCATCGGGCTCGAATGGCTTTAATATATAATCTGCCGCTCCTTCTTTAAGCCCATTCACCCTGTCCGCAATCTCCGCCTTTGCAGTAAGCATAATAACAGGTATGTTTTTTGTCTTATCATTTCCCTTTAATACCTTAAGAACCTCATAACCGTTCATACCCTGCATTACTATGTCCAATAGTATTAAATCAGACGGTTCTTTTTCTGTTCCTTTGAGCGCATCCTCCCCGGATAGAAAATGCGCCGTAATTAAACCCTCCCTTTCCAGCATTTCCTTTATCAATAGCGCAATTTTTTCGTCATCCTCTATAATAAATATTTTTTTACCCTCGAGGTAATCGTAATAAGATGTGCAAGAGGCATTTGCAGCGGTAAGGTGTAAGGGGTAAGGGGTAAGTATATTTTTATCTTGACCCTTGCCCCTTGACTCTTGCCCCTGTTCTTCTTGACCCATGACCCTCGCCCCTTTAATCTTTTTTGGAATCGAGAATGTAAAGACGCTTCCTTTGCCGAATTCGCTCTCGACCCATATCTTCCCTCCATGCACCTCCACGATATATTTTGCAATATTAAGCCCCAATCCCACGCCTCCATATTCTCGTCTTACGGAGCCTTCCACCTGCTGGAATCTGTCGAATATAATACCAAAATCCTTTTCCTCGATGCCTATTCCGGTATCCGAGACACCGACATGGATTTCCTCGCCCTTATCCTCGCTCGTAATAGTTATCTCCCCTCCATGAGCCGTATATTTGACTGCATTGCTCATCAGATTCCACAAAACCTCGGCAATCCTTTTGTTGTCCATTGTTACAGGCTGGACTTTTTTATCCAAAATTATTTTTATTTTATGCCCCCTTTCGGAAATCTGGGGCTGGAGAGAGGCTGCCGTTGCCTCTATAATCCTGTTTATATCGTCTTCTGCGAGCTTAAGATCGAGCCTCCCTGATTCTATCTTTGCCGTATCTAACAAATCGCCGATTAACTGATTAAGCCTGACAGCCTCCTCGATGATAATCTTGACAAACCCTTTTTCTTCACCGGTTATATCTTTGCTCTCGACGAGGAGTTTTGAAAACCCTATAATCGAGGTCATGGGGGTTCTCAGCTCATGGCTTATATTTGCGAGAAATTCAGTCTTAAGGCGGTTTGCGGACTCTGCCTCTTCTGTCTTCTTTTTAAGCTGGATGGTCTTTTCTTCGATTCTTTGCTCCAGAGAATCCTTAAGTTGTATAAGCTCTCCGTAGAGTCTTGCCTTTATTATAAGATGACCTACGATATGAGAAAGAGTCAGAAACATCCCGGCATGCTCCATCTTTATAGCATCCGTATCCGGATGACTTAAGTTTATAACTCCAATCAGTTCCTCGTTTGAAAAGAGCGGAAGGCATAGGATTGTTCCGATTCTTACATGGGTGGGCAATTCTTTAAATCTTATATCCTTTCTGACATCGGATATAAATATAGGCTCTCTATTTACTGCCGCTGTCCCTGCAATACCCTCTCCAATTTTGAGCCTTTTTTTTGCAGTCCCTCCATTAAGCATATCACCCCACCCCGATACTGCCTTTAACTCAAGGTATTCCCCCTTCTCATCTAAAAGCATAATCGAGCAGTTTTCAAAGTCAAGGTCATCACGAAAGGCTCTGACAGCAATCTCGCATACCTCATCTACGGTTTTTGCCGTCATTGACAGTTCTCCAATCCTTCGCACTACCGAAAGGCTGTCCAATCTTTTTTCGAATATATCGAGGGTCTCTCTTAGTCCATTTCGATATATTCCCCTCTCTCTATATAATTTTTCGTAAGATTCGAGGAGAAGATTTATTAAATCCGCAGTCCCTCTATCCTCCGGGGAGAGGGAAGACAGGGTAATCCTGATATTCCTCTCCCCTGCCAGCGCCCGCTCGATAGTCTTGTTGATGGTATTCATAATTCTTCAAGATAATCGTAGAAACATAGATCGTAGAAACACAGCTTTAGCTGTGTTATTTTTAACAGGTCTAAAGACCTGTTGCTAC
>CAYMMR010000072.1:7642-10528 GCA_964391545.1 uncultured Nitrospinota bacterium
AGACCTGTTGCTACAACTATAACCACATCTCTTTTATATTAAACATAAATGAGCCTGAAAATGGATACTCCCTGAAGTCAACTACAAATCCTTTTCTTACAGGATTTTCAAGAATATACTTTGCTGCCGCAAGAATGTCCTCCTCTTTTCTGATGATATGGTCATAATAACTAAGATGCCATAAGGTTTCTCCATATTGCTTTTTGAAATAATAACCTGTCATTTGCTTCAATATCTTCATAAATCTCTTGAGGTCAGATTCCTCTCTCCCTTCTAAAAGGAGATGAAGGTGGTCTGGCATAAATGTGTAAACAATTACATTAAAACCATATTTCAAGGTGGAGTTTCTCAGATGTTCGATAATCATAGAAACTAATTCTTGTTGTTTTAAATAGGGTTTTCTATCATGTGTGCATAGAGTTATGCTATAAGAATATGAGCCTACATATAAAAACCCTTTTAGTCTCGGCGAGCTTTTTTCCTTCATAAACAATGTTCGTAGAAACACAGCTCGTAGAAACACAGATCGTAGAAACACAGCTTTAGCTGTGTTATTTTTAACAGGTCTAAAGACCTGTTGCTACAAGACCTGTTGCTACAAGATATGTAACCCACCACTCACCTTTCTCCTCTCCCCCGAGGGGAGAGGGTGGGGTGAGGGGTTAAAATATATTTACGATATTCCCCTTTTCTGCCTGTATTAGAGAAAATATTTCAGAGAGGTCATTCTTTTTTAAATTAAGGATATTCAAGACCCTTTCATCAATCCTCGGTATGTAATTATCCCCAGAAAATCCAATCTTTTCCCTTTTTATAATGTTATTTGCAAGATATATCGCAGAAGGCAATTCTTTATTCTCTCCCGACAGCCACGGCGCCCTGTGGTATTTGACAGAAAGGATGACTTCGGGGGGGAGATGCCATCTATCGCAGAGCCACTCCCCCACAGTAATATGATTTGTGCCGAATACCCTGTCCTCTGCAAAACATATAGAACAGGCAGTATCCCTTGCCGTCTCGACCGCATCTCTATATTGTTTCTGAAAGATGTCAATCAATATAAGCTTGCCTATGTCATGGAGCAGACCTCCGATAAATGCCGTCTCAGGCTGTATATTAGAGAATTTTCTTGCAATTTTTTCCGATGCCATTGCCGTTCCGATGGAATGCAGATAGAGGTCTTTCAGGTCTATGCCGCTTCCCTTATCGGAAAAGTTGGAGAATATCGAAGTGCCTATAGCGATATTTTTAACAGTGGTAAACCCCAGCAAAGATACGGCATGGGATATGGAAGTTACCTTCTGGCTGAGGCTGTAATAGGCAGAATTTGCAATACTCAAGACCTTCGATGCGATTGCCTGGTCATTGGAGATAATCTCTTCCAATTTCAGTGCCGATACATTCTCGTCTTCGAGGAGCGTAAGGATATTATCGAGGATGCTCGGAATAGTGGGGAGGTTTTTGATTTTCTGTGTCAATATTCTCAATTCATCCTGTTTCATAGTTTAACTTAAGGGTCAAGGGGCAGGGGTCAAGGGGCAAGGTTATTTTTTCTTAACCCTCGCTGCTTGACCCTTGCCCCTATCTTTATAGTCCTTCCTGTGCCTTTTCGAGCATTACCTCCCATGTATCTGCATCATCCGGGAATACGGCTCTTCCCATCTTAAAGTTTACAAACGAGCCGCTAACGCCGAGAGAGGCGAATTTATGCGCGGAGATAATATCCGCAATCTTTTTCTCCACTACCTTCAATCCCTCTTTTCCCGTAAGCGGAAGGATGAAGAATATCTTCGAAGGACCATATCTGACAATGCTGTCTATATCCCTGAATTTAACCTTGAGGATGTTTATAGCCTCCGTAATTGTCTCCTCCTGAAGAGATTCTTCCTCATTCCCCTTAAGAGATAGAGAGAGTATCACGATGGAAAGCGGGTGTTTTGCCCTCTTTGCGAGAGAAATCTCGAGTTTCAGATAGGTGTAAAAATCGAATACGAATTTTTCTTCGCCAATCTTGAGATTGACGAGGTGCTCCTTTTCGAGAATCTTATTGACCTTTCCGATTAAAAGATCAGAGCCGCCCGATTTTATTACATAATCGGCGACTCCAGCCTTGAGCGCCTTTACTACCGTCCCTTTATCATCCATTGCGCTGTTGAATATAATCGGGATATTTGCAAAGGGGCTGCCCTTTAATGCAAATGCCGTCTGTATGCCGTCCACCCTCGGCATTGCAATATCGAGGATAATAAGGTCAATCTTATTCCTGTGGAATATCCCCCTTTCCTTTCTTATTTCTTGAAGCAAAAACTCGCCGCTGTCTGCCTCGAGAACAAAATACCCTTCCTTTTCAAAAGCCTTTACGAGATGTATGCGGACGAAATGGGAATCGTCTACAATCAGTATGCACCCCTTCGATGTTTTATCCATAATTACAGATACAATAAATCAATAACACCTAAATTGAGCGATTCTTCGTTGTCATTGCGAGGCGAAGCCGAAGCAATCTCAATTTATGATAGGAGATTGCTTCGCACCCTTTGGGTGCTCGCAATGACAGGTCAGACAAGCATTTAACCCAAGAATCGCTCAATTTAGGTAACAAATAGTTCACACTGAAAAATGACTTTTTTGAACGACTTTTTAAATTTTCTTTTGTTCCATTACAATAAATCAATAACACCTAAATTGAGCGATTCTTCGTTGTCATTGCGAGGCGAAGCCGAAGCAATCTCAATTTATGATAGGAGATTGCTTCGCACCCTTTGGGTGCTCGCAATGACAGGTCAGACAAGCATTTAACCCAAGAATCGCTCAATTTAGGTAACAAATAGTTCACACTGAAAAATGACTTTTTTGAACGACTTTTTAAATTTTCTTTTGTTCCAT
>CAYMMR010000073.1:0-863 GCA_964391545.1 uncultured Nitrospinota bacterium
GAGATCATGCCTAGTCTCGTGGGCTCGGAGATGTGTATAAGAGACAGCACTATCTAACGATGACAAAACGAAGATTCAAACGGCAGTCGAAAGGTATAAGGCAAATATAAATAATCTGAGAGATTATAGAAACGATAATAGCAAAAAGGAGGTAACGATGAAGAATTATGTCGTTCGAGGTTTTAGCCTCGCTGTAACGATAGCGGTAGGCGCAATTTTATGGGTAAGCGCTGCAACGGCGGGTGATGCGCCCACAAAGCCTAAGATTCCCAATACGCCGGAGGCAATCGAGGCAGGGAAGAAAATATATTTCAAAAGGTGCAGCTTTTGCCACGGGCTCGAAGGAAAGGGTGATGGTCCTGTATCTCACCAGCTTCTCCCAAGGCCCCGCGATTTTACGACAGGGTTATTCAAGCTGAGAACAACCGTCAGCGGGGAACTGCCTGTTGACGAAGACTTGTTCAGGGTAATCGGCAGGGGATTGCCGGGCTCCGCAATGCAGCCCTTTGACAGCGATAAAATAAAGAGCGGTTTGACAGAAGAGGAGCGCTGGCAGGTAATTTATTATATAAAGACATTCTCGGAAGATTTTGCCGACCCCGACAGGAACCCTGCCCAGCAGTTGGTCAAGGTTTCCAATCGGGTTCCTACATCTCCGGAAAGCATTGCAAAGGGCAAGGAGCTTTTTCAGAAGATGAAATGCTGGGAGTGCCATGGGGAGAACGGGAGGGGAAACGGGCCGAATGCGTCAAGATTAAAGACAAAGGATGGAAAGAACGACCCGGTTCTGCCTGCAGACCTTTCCAAGTTTTGGAGATATAAGGGAGGCAATACGGTTAATGATATTTATATGAGATTCAACA
>CAYMMR010000073.1:873-10314 GCA_964391545.1 uncultured Nitrospinota bacterium
CCAATGCCCTCTTTCACGGATTCTCTGAGCGATGAGGAGCGATGGCATCTTGCAAACTATGTCGTATCCCTTCATAAAAAGGAGATTAAAAGCGGTGTTTTAACGGCTAAGATTATAAAGGAGGAAATACCGCTCGATACGGAAAATGCGGTATGGAATAGCGCGGAGCCGGTAGATATGCTCATGTCGGGACAGGTGGTTGTGGCTCCACGATGGGAAAACCCCTCGATAGATTTAGTAACGGTTAGGGCTGTTTATAATGATAAGGAGATTGGATTTCTATTCGAGTGGAGCGATCGTTTTAAGGATGCAGCCCATAAAACCGAGATGGAGGTAAACTTTGAAGCCTACCAGTCGGCGCTTTCTACAAAACCGGCCGGGTATCATTCATACATAAAATGGCAAGAAGTGCCGAGGGACATCGGCAATTTCAGGGATTCGATTGCAATTCAGTTCCCTGCAAAACCGATGGAAGGAACAGAGAAGCCCCATTTTGTGAGAGGCGACACCGGAAAAGGGGTTAATCTCTGGGTATGGAAATCGGACCTTCAGGAAGAAGGCAAGCCTCCAGTGGAAGATTCAAATGCGAATGGTTTTCAAAAACCCTTTACACCTCAGGATGGGCAGCAGGTTGAAGGTGCAGGCGTATGGAAGGACGGGCAGTGGAAAGTGGTTATGAAGAGACCCCTAACCACATCCGATAAAAACGATATTCAATTCGAAAAGGGGAAATTTATCCCTTTTGCCTTAAACGCATGGGATGGCTCGAACGGTGAACATGGGTTGGCAATGTCCATTTCCTCATGGAGCTATGTCCTCCTTGAAACCCCAACCCCAACCCATGTTTACCTGTATGCTTTCTTAAGTATGGCTTTAGTCGGCGGAGTAGAAGTGTGGCTGGTAAGACGAAAGAATAACAGGTAAAGGTATAGATAAAGGTAAAGGTAAAGGTAATAAATTTTTCTTTGCCTCTATCTTTACCTGTCTTTAACTTTACCTGATTTACAAGGGAAAGGAGGTGAAAAAATGAAAAAGCTTATCAGTATGTTTTTTGTATCCTGCCTTGCAGCAGCAATGTGGACAGTGGCAGCTTATGCTTACGATGAGATTGAGGTTGCAGACGGCGGGTCAATTATGGGGCATGTGATATGGAAAGGCGGCGCCCTCCCGAAATTCGATGCTCTTAAGGTGCAGAAGAACCAGGATGTCTGCGGGAATGAAAAGCCCTCCGAGTCATTAGTCGTCGGTAAAGAAGGAGGCGTTAAGTTTGCAGTGGGGTATATAGAGAAGATTGATAAGGGGAAGAAGATTGTGCGAGGACAGAATACGCTCCTGACCCAGAAGAATTGTATTTTTGGTCCCCATGTCTTTACCATAGTTAAGGGGACTGACCTGGATATTCTGAATTCCGACCCTGTTCTTCACAATATCAATACGGCTATTGGCGGGATACAGCTCTTTAACAAAGGTCAGCCCAACAAGGATACTACCGTTACAATCAGGGTGAGAAAGCTTGGTCAGGTGGATGTTACTTGCGATTCCCATACTCACATGCAGAGCTACTTCTACATCTTTGACCATCCTTATCATGCAACAACCGATGATAATGGCGTGTTCACGATTGATAATGTCCCGCCGGGAAAATATACCGTAAAGGTGTGGCATGAGAGCTGGAAGGTAACGGGTAAGGACGATGATGGCAGGCTTATTTATGATAAGCCCATGGAGCTGACACAGGAGGTAACAGTTCCTGCAAAAGGGACAGCCCATGTGAATTTTGAGCTGAAGTAATTGAAGAGTTAAGAATGAAGAATTAAAGGAGTTATTTTTTTAAACTCTTAACTCATAACTCTTAACTAATGTTATGGAGGTATCGAATGAAAAAGTTAATGCTTTTTCTGATTGCAGCTTTTGCTGTTGCAGGCCTTATAGTGAGCCCTGCAATGGCATTTAAACCCGGTCTTCCTGTAAAGGAGATCAGGTTTCTTATAGATGTAAGCAAGAACACTAAGGATGACATCGGCAAATATGTGGATGGCGGCGCAAAAACCGCAGGCGGGAAATGGGCAATCGAACAGGCAAAGAGGCTTAACAAGACCTCTGTAGACCCTATACCTACATGGAACGGCAAGACAAAAGAGTATGACATGGATATTATAGAGAACAATCAGGATATAGCCGGCGTAGAATTTCCTACATGGACATTCGTTCCTAAGGGTATGACAAAGGGCGGACAGTATCCAATGGGCGGCGTTCCTGGCCCAACAATTATTGCAAATGAAGGCGATTTGGTCAGGATTAATCTGAGAAATCTGAGCAAGAATAATCACACCATACATATTCATGGGCCAACGCTTATTGCCTATGACCATGACGGCACAATGAATGTAGCTCAGGTTCCCATAAAGATAGACCAGCAATTTGTTTATGAGTTTGTCGCGGGACCTGTAGGCACACATATTTATCACTGCCATGTGAATGCCAACGAGCACATGGATATGGGACTTTATGGCGCGATTATCATTCACAGCAATAATGAGGAGAAGGTTGACCAGGATCTTCTGGTAATACTTGATGAATGGGATTCCAGGTTCTCTAAGGAAGAAGGATTCAAACCGACAACTTCTACGGATAAACAGTCTGCTCAGGTAGGACATCCGAGGGGTATGGCAAACTTCAACCTTTTTACCCTTAACGGAAATGCCTGGACGGATGAATATCCCAATGTCGTTGCAGCAGTCCAGGGGCAGAAGATTAAAACAAGATTTATAAATTTCGGCTCATGGCCGCATAATATCCACCTGCATGGACATACACTCCACTGGACAGCATGGGACGGCAGAAATGTCTATCCTTATAATGGTAAGATTACAGATAAGGATATGAGGTCCGATTCCGTATCGATTCTCCCCGGTGAGAGAAAAGACTACATCTTTGAAGCAAATCAGGACGGGAGATGGGTATGGCACTGCCATTTTGTCCCGCATGCTACAAATGACGGCGTTTATCACGGCGGGCTTTTAATGGCTGTTGTTTATTTGCACCCCAAAAAGGATGGTCAGGGTCCTTATGGCGGAGTCCTCGATGGCAGCGGTATAGACCTCGATGCCTATCCGCTTGGCATGCCGACCAAGATACCTGGAACAGCGTCAAACGATGCCGAAGACGGTATAATTACTGCTTCAGCAGTAAAATAGCTCGACCCCTGATTGCCCCTGATAGTTCTTTCAGGGGTGTCAGGGGTTAGCTTATCAGGGTGGGCGCAGCTGCCCACCCTGATTTTTTTATGAACAAAAAAACGCTTATTATTCTCTTATTAATCTTATTTCTAATTCCTTATTCTTCTTATACAACGGAACTGCCTCTGAGAGGGATAGCAAGAGGCGAGCCGAAGATTAAGATTGGAGATAAGGCGCCTCTGATTACGCCGGATTTGGAGAAGGCGCATAATGAAGGAAAGGTCATTGCGCTTATGTTGGGCTATCCGAGCCATTGTCCGTGGTGCGACAGAATGGATAGATACATTCGTCACGAAATGGAAGAGACAAAAGATTTTAACGATAGAGTAGCATTTATTATGTGGCAGACGGAGCATGCTAAACTGATTATTCCTCCGGATGAGGGCGTTAAATTAAAGGAGGCTTATGGAGTGGAAGGACAGCCATGGCTGTTTTTAATCGATAAAGAAGGCATAGTGCGGTATATTTTTAAAATGTTTGTCAGCGGCGACAAATTTGAAAGGGCGATTCTTGAAATTTTAGGAGAAAAAAAAGATGTTCCAGTTTTTAATGAACCACATAAATAGAATAGAATATATCTTGAACACGAATTTCACTAATATACGAATTGCACGAATAAAGACAAAAGATAAGAAGCAAGATGCAAGAAACGAGAAGCAAGAAAAATCTTGCCTCTTGCCTCTATCTTCTTATTTCTTATTTTTGTGTAATTCGTCCATTCGTGTCATTCGTGTTCATGTCTTTGTTCTCTCTGTCTTCTGTCTTATCTCCTCTGTCGTCTGTCTTCCTGTTCTTCAAGCAGAAGAGTTATTAAAGACCTCGAAAGTTAAAGTCGGGGAAAAGGTGCCTTTAACCGATTCTCTAAAAAAAGCCCATGAGGATGGAAAGGCGATTATACTACTCCTCCTTTCAAATCCGATGCAGTGTGAAAACTGCGAGAAAATGAGCCAGCTTATAAAAGAAGAAATGGAGAAATACAAAGATAATGCCGCATATATCGTCAAAGGGGGACTGGATATACGGGGCGCTACAGATGAAGAGACAATTCAATTGAAGAAACTTTACGGCTTCGTAACAATCGGACAGCCGTGGACATTTGTAATCGATAAGCAAGGAGTTTTACGGAAAATATTTTTCGGCATGATAAGCCAAAATGATCTGGCCGATGCAATTCAGCCTATAATAAAAACAGGGTTTGTAAATATTAAGGAATTTATATTTGCGGTAACAGAGGGAGAAGTTGAGTTGAATGGCACAAAATTCATGGTGTGGAAATACAATGATTCATTTCCGGGACCTGAAATCAGGGTAAAAGAAGGGGATATGGTCAGAGTTAAGCTGCAGAATAAGAGCGGTGGAAAACATGGTATGTTCTTTCATGGAATTCATGTCCCGCCTAAAGTCGCAATGCAGGAAGAGGTGGCAGTGGATCCCGGATATGAATACATATATGAATTCGAAGCAAAACCCAGCGGCACGCATCTCTATCACTGCAGTTATAATATGGCAGAGCATATCGACAGGGGATTGTATGGCTCCTTTATTGTGGAGGCAAAGGATGACGAGAAATTCGATAAGGAGTTTGTTTATATTATAGACGACTGGAACAGCAAGGCTGCAAGAGGGGAAAGTCATCATGGAGCAGGACATCCGAGGGATATGATGGATTACGATATTACTACAATCAATGGAAAGTCAATAAAGGATAATCCGGTAGTAATGGAGGTAAAGGCAGGGGAAAGGATAAGGATAAGATTGGCAAACCTCGGCTCTCTGCCCCATGCCTTAAGATTGCCCGAAGGATTTACCCTTACCCATGAAGACGGTTATTTGCTTCCAGAGCCTAAAAAAGAGGGATTTTTAACTATATATTCGGGCAAGAGACATGATATTGTCATTACTGCCGAAAAAAAAGGCAGGCTCTCCTTTTATCACAGTATAAATTTCCCAAAACCATTTGGCGCCGATGAGAAGGCGGAGCATAAGCATGATGAAAGTCATGCCTCTCACGGTAAGACTCATTTGGAAGAAAAGGGAAATTTAAAAACCAATAAAGAAGAGATTGCACTTATTATGGAGGTAAAATGAATATCGCAAGACAGAAGACAGAAGACAGAAGACAGAAATCGGAAGACAAGAGTCGGGAGTCAGAAGTCAGAATACAGAAGACAGAAGACAGATTTTCTGTTCTCTGTCTTCTGTTCTCCGTCCTCTTTCTTCTGTTTTTCCCGTCGGTTTCTCAATCGGTAATGAAAGGCTTGCCCGAGGGAAAGCCGAGGGTAGAGATCGGAAGCGCTGCGCCGATGGAGCATCCAAGCCTTCAAAAGGCACGCGAGACAGGGAAGGCGATACTGCTCATGTTTGGTAATATTGACCATTGTATTTACTGCGAGAAGGTATGGGGCAATATCAGGGAGCTTATGCCTAAGTATAAAACGGATGTAGTTGCCGTGCTTATCAGCCACAGGCCATCAAAATTCCAGCAAGCGGAAGATGAGGACAGGATTCTTGGTGAGAAATACGGAGTTATAGGCGAGCCGTGGCTGTTTATGATAGATAAAGAAGGAATAGTCCGCCAGATATTTCCGGGACTTACAGGGCTTAACCAGATAGAAGAGGGTATAGTAAATCTTATTAAACCCAAATAGATGTATGCCATTTTATAAATGGGATAAAAGCCTATCGACAGGTATTGAGAAGATTGATACCCAGCACCAGTTGATATTTATAATAATAAATAATTTTATCGAGGAATATTTTAAGGGCAGAGGCAAAGATGCAGTCAAACCTTTGATTGATTTTTTATCGGATTATGTGGTAGGGCATTTTTCTATGGAAGAGAAATATATGAGCGATTATTCTTATCCCGAATATTCCTTCCATAAATTGCAGCATACGCAGTTTAAAGAAGATTTTGCCGGATTAATGAATCAACTCGAGTCAGAAGGTTTTACGAACGAATTTATGACTGCCCTTAAGCGGAGAGTCGGCGATTGGCTTAAGAATCACATAATGGAAGTTGATAAAGTCCTCGCAGAATTTTTAAAGAATAGGGGCGGCGGATTATTGCATGGGCAATTTCATGAAAAAAAATATTATATGAAGCGCCAGACTGTAGCTATATTTTAATGCCGCTGCAGATAAATTCTTCCGATCGATGTCCCGCCTTGTTTTTAGGGGTTTTTTACCTTGACAATACCCGCCTTTTACCTTACCATTTTTTTATAAGGAAGATTACAGAGATTATGAAGAAGATTACAGAGATGTTTAATCGCTGTAATCGTCTTTTTATCGCTCTAATCTTGCGTAAATATGGAAAAGATTGCGATTGCCGCCGACCACGGCGGTTTTGAATTAAAAGAGGATATAAAGCTCTTTCTGAAAGAGATAGGTTATGATCCTTTGGATTTCGGGACTCATAATAACGATTCCGTAGATTATCCTGACTTTGGCATTAAGGTTGCGGAGGCTGTCTCAAAGGGCGATATATCGAAGGGTATTTTAATCTGCGGCACGGGTATAGGCATGACGATTGTGGTAAACAAATTCCCAAATGTGCGCGGCGCCCTTTGCAACGATGTTTATACTGCGCGGATGAGCAGGGAGCATAACGACTCGAATATCCTGATACTCGGAGGCAGGGTTGTCGGCAAAGGGCTTGCGAGGGAGATGCTTAAGACATGGCTTGCAACGAAATTTGAAGGGGGCAGGCATCAAAAAAGACTGGATAAGATAAAAGAACTGGAAGAAAGAATGAAAAGGGGAGGGATATGAAAAGATTAAGCGATGTTGATTCGGAGATTTACAGCGCAATAAAAAAAGAGACCGAAAGGGAGGCGTATACCCTCGAACTGATAGCCTCCGAAAATTTTGTAAGCGAGGCGGTTCTCGAGGCGCAGGGATGCGTAATGACGAATAAATATGCAGAAGGTTACCCCGGCAGAAGATATTACGGCGGCTGCCAGAATGTGGATATTGCCGAATCTCTTGCAATAGAAAGGGCGAAAAAGCTGTTCAATGCAGAATATGTGAATGTCCAGCCGCATTCCGGGACGCAGGCAAATATGGCAGTCTATTTCTCCGTGCTTAAGCCCGGAGATACGATGATGGGCATGAACCTTTCTCATGGCGGGCATCTCTCTCACGGACATCCAATAAACTTTACAGGACAGATGTATAAAATTGTCCCCTATGGTGTTCATAAGGAGACGGAGACGATTGATTATGATGAGGTCTTAAAGCTTGCCAAAGAGCATCGTCCAAAACTGATTGTTGTTGGCGCCAGCGCCTATCCGAGGTTTATTGATTTTAAGAGGTTTAGGGAGATTGCCGATGAGGTGGGGGCTATGATAATGGCGGATATTGCCCATCCTGCCGGATTAGTGGCAACAGGACTTCACCCGACGCCGATTCCGTATGCAGAGTTTGTAACCACCACAACGCATAAAACACTCCGCGGTCCAAGGGGTGGCATGGTCATGTGTAAAGAAGGGCTTGCAAAGACTCTGGATAAAAACCTCTTTCCCGGTATTCAGGGCGGACCCCTCATGCATGTAATTGCTGCAAAGGCAGTGGCATTTAAAGAGGCTCTGGCTCCTGAATTTAAGGAATACCAGAGCCAGATTCAAAAGAATGCAAAGGCAATGGCAAATCGCTTAAAAGAGAGGGGATTCGGGCTTATCGGCGGAGGGACGGATAATCATCTGATGTTAGTGGATTTAAGAAATGCAGCAATAACCGGTAAAGATGCAGAAGAGGCATTGGATAAGGCTGGAATTACAGTAAATAAAAATACAGTCCCCTTTGACCCCAGGAGTCCATTTATAACCAGCGGCATTCGTATCGGGACGCCTGCTGTAACAACAAGGGGTATGAAAGAAAAAGAGATGATTAAGATTGCCGACTTTATTTCGGATACCCTTCAGAATATAGGCGATGAAAAACATCATGCCGATACACGAAAGGCTGTAAGAGAATTGTGCGAGCAGTTTCCGCTTTATAAAGAGAGACTGGTATAAACTAAAAAATAAGCAATGAGCAATGAGTATGAGCAAAAAAACTGGTGTACTGGTGGCTGGTGCTCTGGTGCCCTTTATTTATGAAGTGTCCATCTTGCAGCGACATGGAGAATAAGGTTGTAGACTCCCGCCTCAGCAAAGAAGGGGATATGATAAGGAGGAGGAGGGAATGCCTCGGCTGTTCTACCCGGTTTACCACTTACGAGCGTATCGAGGAGATTCTGCCTCTTGTGATAAAAAAAGACGGCAGGAGAGAGCCCTTTGACCGCCAGAAGATTCTCATAGGCATCCAGAAGGCATGCGAGAAACGTCCTATCGGTGTAGAAGAACAGGAAAATCTGGTTGATAAAGTTATAAAGGCTGTGCAGGATGGAGGGGAAAAAGAGATACCAAGCCAGATAATCGGCGAGGGGCTTATGAAGGAATTACATGGATTGGATGAAGTCGCTTATGTCCGCTTCGCCTCTGTCTACCGCTCATTTAAGGATATTAATGAGTTTATGAGCGAGCTTAAAGATATGCTGAAAGATAAAGGGGGAAGATAAGAAAGGGGAAGTATTTTGAAATAGGAGGTAAGTAAATATGTTGACCGAATATATCGAAAAGGCAATGGAACTTGCCCATTACGAAATAATCGAAGATGATGGAACATATTGGGGAGAAATTTCGGGTTTTCAAGGAGTATGGGGAAGGGCAAAAACCCTTGAAAAATGCAGAGCAGAACTCAGGGAGGCGATGGAAGAATGGATTATTTTTAGATTAAGAAATAATCTTGAATTACCCGTTGTCGAAGGCGTGAATCTAAATATTGCCGAACAGGTTGCATGATGGAGAAATTGAAACCTGTAAAATGGAAAGAATTTGTTTCAAGGATGAATGAACTTGGATTTGAGGGGCCGCTTTTCGGCGGAAAACATCCTAAAATGAAAAAGGGAAATTTAACAATTATAATTCCGAATAGACATGAATCTGAAATTGGAGCAGGTTTTTTAATGAGGTTATTAAGACAGGCTGGAATAAGTAAAGATGAGTGGTTGAATAAATAAGCTTCATTGTCAGTCCCGCTCTATCAAATCGGGTGAAATTCTCTCCAGTGAATTCTCATCTTGCCACTACTTTACGCCCTATCTAATACTATATTTTTTGATTGCTTATTCTGCTTTTTTGCGATATATTTTTTTAGT
>CAYMMR010000074.1:0-10234 GCA_964391545.1 uncultured Nitrospinota bacterium
CGTTCGAGGAAACTTTCCTCGCTATTATAACCTTTCCGATTTATTCGGGTTAGGAACAAAGGGGAATGAAAATATGAAAAAGTTTTCTTCGGAGGTAGGCGAGAGGTTGAAAAAGATAAGGGGAGACTTGACTCAACAGGAGTTTGCGGATATTCTTAAGGTAAAACAAAACTATATCAGCAGGTACGAGACAGGGAGGATACCAAACCCAAAATTGCTGCTTAAGTTCGCAGAATACGGCGGGGTAACGGTGGATTGGATACTTGCTGGCGATTCCGAAACGGATAAGATAGATACGGTAAAAGAAACAACCCCTCCTTACGGAAAGGACGAGATTGACAGAGAAATATACGGCCTTTTGAAAAAATTAAAGCCTAAGGATAAAAAGACAATTTTAATGATGCTCCAGGGGCTTGTAAGCAATGACCCTTCTAAAGAATAATCTATATGAGCAAAAATAGCCATACGATTTTAATAGTAGACGATGACGAAAGCATGAGGGATACCCTCGAGGCGCTGTTGAAGAAGGATTTTAATATCCTAAAGGCATCTGACGGCAAGGGCGCGATTGATACAATAAAAAAGAACGACATAGATGTTGTTCTCCTCGATATAAGACTTCCCGATATTAACGGCATAAATGTCTTAAAGGAGATTAAAGAAAATAATGAAGACATCGATGTAATTATAATCACTGCTGTCCGGGAGATTGATACTGCGGTTAAAGCCGTTAAAATAGGCGCTTACGACTACATAACAAAGGATTTTGATTATGACGATGTCCTTGCCAGAATAAACAGGCTCATCGAATCTCAGAATAAAAAGAGGGAGCTTCTTTATTTTAAATCCGAGATGGAGCGGTATATAGATGCAGGTTTTATCGTAGGGAAAAGCAGGAAAATGAGGGAGGTATATAATCTTGTCCAGAAGGTTGCAAAAGTTCCAACTACCATATTAATACGCGGGGAGACAGGGACAGGCAAGGAGCTTCTGGCAAGGGTAATAAGGCAGGAGAGCAGCCTGAAAGATGCTCCCTTTGTAACGGTGAACATGACGGCAATACCTTCAGAATTGGTGGAGAGCGAGCTTTTCGGGCACGAAAAAGGGGCGTTTACAGGCGCTATAAAGCAGCGTTTCGGCAAGTTCGAGCTGGCAAACGGCGGGTTCATATTTCTGGACGAGATAGGCGACCTCAAATACGACCTCCAGTCGAAACTCCTCAGAGTTATTCAGGAAGGCGAAATAGAGAGGGTGGGAGGCGCAAAAGGGATTGATGTAAATGTCCGCATTATTGCAGCCACCCATGTTGATTTGGAGAAGAAAATGAAGGAAGGGCAGTTCCGGGAGGACCTGTTTTACAGGCTGAATGTAGTCCCGATACGATTGCCTCCGCTCAGGGAAAGGCGGGAAGATATACCCATGCTAACGGATTTTTTTATAAAGAGATACAACAGCCGGTTCGATAAAAGTGTCAATAAAATATCCGATGGAGCGCTCGATGTGCTTATTAATCACGATTGGCCGGGCAATATAAGGGAATTGGAAAACCTGATAGAAAGGCTGGTAATTATGGCAGAAGGCGAAGAGCTTTCAAAAAAGGATATACCCGTAGAATTTCAAATACCTCCTCTCGATAAAGAGGAGGCTGCTCTCTCGAGCAGGCTGGATTTTGCGACAGATACCTTTGAGAGAAATTATATACTCAAAACACTGGAAAAGGCTAAAGGAAGAAGAAAAGATGCGGCAGATGCGCTCGGCATCCCTATAAGCACCCTTAAATATAAAATGAGCAGGCTTAATCTTTACGGCTCGCTCGAGCTGAAGGCAGTCACCAGAAGAAGGGCAGAAGCTAAACAATAGGGAGTTTTATTACAAATGCGGCTCCTTTGCCCTGTTCGCTTTCGACCTCGATGGTGCCTTTATGCTGAGCGATAATCTTTTTGCTGATGGCGAGTCCGAGTCCGAGACCTTTTCTCTTTGTGCTTTTATAATCGTCAAAGACGGTCTTGAGCATGTCGGGCGGGATGCCTATACCCGTGTCTTTAAAAGAGATTTCGAGTAGTTTCCCCTCCGATGAGAGAGGCTTAGTTGAAATTGTAAGAGTTCCGCCGTGAGGCATTGCCTGAACGGCATTTATAATAATATTCTTAAACACCCTCTCCAAGGCAAATCTATCGGCTGAAATCTTTATTTCTTCCGCAGAAAACTTTTTTATAATCTCCACAGTATTATTTTTAGCCTCGAGGGAGATGGAATCGATTACAGAGTTAATCAGACTATCAGGATTTATAGGGACGAATTGAAGCGGCTTAGGGCTGCCAAGGTCGAGGAGTTCGCCGAAAAACCTGTTAATATTGACAAATTCCCTTTCCATAATATTCTTAAAGGCCTGCCTGTAACCATCGTCTGCATACTCCTTTTGAATAAGCCTGCTGTTATTTTCTATGTTTTTTAAAGGATGCCGCAAATCGTGGACGATTCCGGAGGCGATTTTTCCAATCGCTGCCTCCCTTTCCTTTTTGCGAATATCCTCCTGCAGCTCGATAAGCCTCCCTGCCATATAATTAAATGACCTGCCAAGCTCGGAAAATTCATCGTTCGTATCGATGCTTACCCTTTTATCGAATATTCCCTGCGCAATTTCTTTTGTTCCCTGGATAAGGTTGATTATCGGCATTAGTATATATCTCCTGCCCCCTGAATAACCTATGAAAGACATGACAATAAGAAACAAAATGACTACAGCCGTCAGTTCGTAGCTCAATCGGACGGCAGATGCATAAGCCTCGCTTACAGGCTGTTCTATGACAACCCCCCACCCGAGAGATTTAACGGGCGCGGATACACCGAGCATTTCGATTCCCCTGTAATCCTTATATCTGACGATTTCGGATTTGCCGTTAAGCGCGGCTTTTACAATCTCCATATCCTTAACATTTTCTTCCTGTATCACCCTTACCTTCGAACTGCTGTCTCCGTGGGCAATAAGCAGACCACTCTTCGATGTTACAAAGGCAAAGCCGCTCTTTCCAATCTTTATGCTGTCAACGAGCCTCCACATATTCGTGAGATTTATCCTGCCGAATATTATCCCTTCGAGTTCATCGAGATGTATGATTGGAATTGCTATTGACATAAAGGGGACAAGATTGTCGGAGATAGAGACCTCGGATTTATAAACCTCGCCCTTATTAATGGCTAAGCGCCCCTCCGCTTTTTTTAAGGGGGGATCGAGAAGGGCAGAGAGCGGAGATGTGGCAGTATCCAATTCCGATGTAACTATCGCCTTCCCTGTCTTATCGGTTATGGAGATTGATTCGAACTCCGCAAAGTTATTTACATAATTTTTGACTATCGTCTCCTTCTGCCAGTTTTCGAGATGCGTGCGGTTTATATTCTGGGCAATCGCATTCAGTATCTCGATGCTGTTCGTTACATACAAATCAATCTGCTCCGCAGCCCTCGATGCAACATTCAGATTGCCTTCGGAGATACTTTTATAAGCAGTATTGCGGGATGACCAGATGGATATAATCCCGAATAAAAGCAGCGGCGCTATGGAAGATGAGATGAGAAGCAGTATGAGCTTTGAAGATATTTTTTTCATAATAAAAGATTAAGGAGAATGGAGAAACAGGAGAAAGTGGGAAAAACCTAACACCTTTCTCTTTTTAATTCCACTCTCCTTATTGTTTATATTTTTGTTTCTCCTCCGGCACATGCCATTCTGCAATGTTTGCGAATGTCCCCCTCCAGTCAACCTTTACATTCTCGAATCTTTCATGGACACCTACCAAATACTCTGTCCAAAATAAGAATATTCCCGGCGGGTCATCGAGTATTTCCTTCTGAAAGTCATTATAATATTCCATTCGTTTTTCTCTATCAAATACAGCCCGCCCCTTATCGAGCAGTTCATCAACTCTCTGATTTTTATAGGAAAACATATTTAAACCATCTTCAATCTGGGATGAATGCCAGAACATATAATTTATATCAGGGTCATTTATCGAGGCAATTTCTATAAAGACAGATTCAAAATCCCTTTGAAGACATCTCTTGCTCATAGAAGGCAAATCAACAAGCTCTATGTGTAATTTTATACCAATATCGAGTAATTGTTCCTGAATCAATCTCATGCTCCTTTCTTTGACTTCATCCCCTTTATTTATAAGGACAGAGAGCTTTATTTCTTTATCTCCAAACCCTGCCTCTTTTAGTAATTGCAGAGCCTTTCTTGGATTATAGGGATACGGTTTTATATCCTTATAATAGGAATATGAAAGAGGATATACTGTCCCTGCAGATACCCTGCCCATACCCTTTAATGCCTCACGGACGAGCTTCTCCTTATCAATTGCATAATTCAATGCCTGCCGAATCTTTTTATCTCTTATCCCCTCTATCAAGTCCCACTTATCAAAGGGGGTTAGGGGGTTGTGGGGTGATGGGTTCAGATTAAATGCAATCATATAATAATAGGGTTTTAAAACCGAATAGGTCTTAAATGATGGGATATTCTCGATAATCTCATAATCAGACGGGTTTATTCCCGATGAAAAGTCTATCTCCCCGCGCATAAGCCTTGCCCACATAATCTTTTGATTTGCAAAGGTTTTTACAATTATTTTATCAAGATAGGGTCTGCCGTTAAAATAATCCTCGTTTGCCTTGAGAATAATCTCATTGGAAAATCCCCCCTCACCCTGACCCTCTCCCCCATGGGGAGAGGTGACAAATTTATAAAGCCCTGTGCCAATAGGATGGTAGTTAAATTCAGTATGGCGTAAATCCTTTCCTATCAGGAGATGTTTCGGCAGAATCCCAACCTCAAGCCCATATAAAAATGAGGCATGAGGTTTTTCTAAAATTATTTCAACTGTATATTTATCTATTGCCTTTATATCTTTAACTGATTCAAAGAAATTAAAATACCTCCCTTTATTTTCAATGCTCTTTATGGCATTGTATGTCCATACCGCATCCTCAGCAGTTAATTCCACACCATCGTGAAATCTTACAACCTTTCTTAAAGAGAATGTCCATCTTAAACCGTCTTTTGATATATTCCATGAAGATGCCAGATTAGGCTTTGGCTCTCCATTCCCGGCAATTTTTATTAAGCCGTCAAAGATAACCGATTCCAATTCTGAGGACACGGAACTGACCGATGTTACAGGGTTTATTGATGAAAAACCATGAAAACTTGCTGCAACAATAGTGTCTCCATAAGATTTTTTTTCAGGAGGTTTATTTGGCTGGCAGGATAATATAAGTAAGCAAGCAGTAAGTAGTAGGCAGTAGGCATAAAAAGGTGATTTTTTAAATGAGGGCATGCCCTTTTTATAATATACGATTTGAAAGAATGCAAATAAAAAGGATTGGCGCCAATTCAAAATATATATATCAGTAACCCACAAGAAACGCACACCATGTTGTCTTTATCTCTTTTCTCCCTGACTTCTTACTCTTTATCTTCATTCTTTTCACCCCCTTTCCTGTGAAGTTTAGAGTTTTGAGGATTTTTCCCTCTTAACTCATAACTCTTAACTCTTCACCGAATATTATGCTGCGTCTTTCATCAATTCATGCGACACTGTGCTGAAATATGGCCTATCGCATGCGACCTTTCTGAAATCTCCGTATTTCACATAAGCAGAGGTGCGGCACCCGCCGCCGCACAACGGCGTATACACGCATCCCTTACACTCGCCCCTCCATGAGTCTGCAGTCATGAACTGTGTATGCCTGTGTGTATAAACCCCTTTAATCAAATCGCCTACTGCAAGTTCCTTTCTCCCTACAAATCCCGCGCACTTGTAAATCATTCCTTTAGGGTCAATGGAATAAGAGTATTCTCTCGATGCATCGCATGGTCCGAGGGTAATATTTATACCGCTCTTAAATCCCCTCTTTTCCGTCTCCCTCATAAGATAAAGTATATCGTCTACATTGGAGATGTCCGAGAAGGTGCATGCCTCACTGCAGTTACTGCTGCCTCCAACCGCAGATTCTATGTTTTTTAAAATCGGCTTGAAATTTATCGAGCCTATGTGTCCGGCAAATCCCCTGTCTTTTAATATATCTAACAGTTTCGGCATACTATCCTTTGTCCCTTCGTCAAAGTTTCCATTCAGATATATAGGAACCTTTCCCTTTATCTTTTCGAGGTTATTTAATATCGTATCGAATGTCCCCCGGCCGTTTTTAAACCGCCTTTTTGAATTGTGGGTATATTCATCGCCGTCGAGCGTTACCCTCACCCCTTTTAATCCCAGCGGTATAAGCCCTTCTACGAATCCGGCATCGAGCAGCGCTCCATTGGTAATGATGGACGATTCCATTACAATATTTCTCCTGATGGCTGCAACAGATAACAGTTCGCTCAAAAATTTAACAGCCTCCTTATTTAAAAGCGGCTCGCCGCCGTAAAATACCACGCTGAGTTTCTTTGGTCTCACCTTATCCATCATCCCGGATAGCCACGACGAAACTCTTAATGCCGTTTCCATATCCATTTTTACGGATGACTCCAGTCCTCCCTGAGCGCAGTAAACGCATTTAAGATTGCAGGCATAAGTAGTAAGGATATAGACGCTCAATTCCGAGGTATCGAATTTGTTTTTCTGAAAACGGTATTCCAATTCCATATCCTCATCTATCCCGGCATCTACAACAATCTCGAGCCTTTTTAGCTCATCTATTACTTCCTTGCTTTCGCCATACAACTCGCCGCTTTCTTCAAGTCTTTCGAGAAGTAATTTAGCCTCCTCATCTACCACAGCATGGCTTTGAGCAAGTGTATTATATATGAGGTAATCGTCCTCTGTATCCATTGGAATGACTATGTTAAATTTCGATGTCTTCATGCCTTTAATAAAAGCAAGATGGATGCCAAAATCTTTTTAAAAAATAATACTCAAATAACCTAAAGATAGAAAATTAACCATGAATATACACTCTTTTGAATTAATATAAGGATAACGCATTGTTTTACAATGCGATATAAGGAGAGGCTAAAAAACCACCCCGATAAGTTAGAAAGTTAGCTGTTCTTATTGGGAAATGACATTGAATGCAGGTTTTTTGAGAAAAAAAGGGGATATTTGCCGATGCGGTTATGACAATCTATTATTTCCTGCCTATTATTCTTTCCTTTTTGTAGGATAAAAAACCATACTTCTTGCCGATACCTCTCGTGAAAAATAATGCAGTAAACAATAATTCAAACAGTTAGATAAAAAGCCAATTTTTTATATCCTCTATCTAAGAACTTGACTCTTTGGAGAATTTTATTTGGTTGGCATGTAAATTGCCTTTTATATAACTGTATGATGACGAATTTTTTAAGAAATGAAATAATCAGTATTAACGGCGATGCCTACGAAGCCAAATATTACCAAAATAAAAGACATAATGGGGAGACCAATTATTCTGTCGAGGTTGTTTTCGATGATAGCGACAGGATAATTTTGGATGATATGCTTTTGGAAAAATTGGAATGGAAATTAAAAAGGATTCTCTATTATGCAGTATTCAGCCGTAAAGGAATTTCTTACGAACAAAATCCTCCCCTTTACCTCTCCCCTCAGGGGAGAGGATTGAGGTGAGGGGGATTTTTAATTTTCTATAATAAAAATTAAAGAGATTGTTTGAATTTCAATGCGGTAAAGGGGAAAAATGGTTTAAAGAGGAGCAGGATATTACATGCCCGATTAAAAAGGATTGCCCGGAAGAGATAAAACAAATCGGATACTCGCTTGTGGAGATTATCCATGCTACTGACTTTCAAGGGAAAGGAGGTGTAGAGCAGGAGAAGATATGGATTTAAGTATGAGGTAGGACAGGCGTCCCGCCTGTCATTGCGAGGAGCGTAAGCGACGAAGCAATCTAAATTAAAGGGAGGATTGAAAATGAAAAAAAATTCCATAGTAAAGGGTATTCTGTGTTTTGCCGCAGCATCGTTTTTAGCGGCTTCCATTTTAAGCGGTTCTGTATATGCGGCGAATAAACCGGCAGAAGAAAAAAAGGCGGTAAATATAATGGTAAATATAAACAAGGCATCTGCCGATGAAATGGCGGCGCTGCCCGGTATCGGAGAAAAGACGGCAAAACTGATAATCGAATACAGGAATAAGAACGGCAGCTTTAAAAAGCCCGAAGACATAAGAAAAGTAAAAGGAGTCGGCGAAAAACTCTTTGAAAAGATAAAGGGAAATATTACGGTAGGGGAAGAGACCGAAAAGAAGAAGTAACCAACATTAGCCACAAGACTTTCACAGACTATATACAGACTTCAATGCAAAATGCAAAATTAACAATTAGCATTTCAAAATTAATTCTTTCCTTCCTGCCTGTGCGTGGACGCACGCAGACAGGCATTGTTAATTGATAATTTTTCATTGATAATTTTGTAGCAACAGGTCTTAAGACCTGTTTGTACTGAAATCAGTTAAATGTCTGTGTAAGTCTGTGGCAAAGAGGTATTTTTTATGAATTTATTTATCTCTTTATTTGTCATAATAACCTTTATTTTCTATCCGTCTATTTCCTATCCCGACTCTGCAAAAGTCCTGCATGGTGTTCTGAACATAGATACTGCATCGGAAAATGATTTTATGCTCCTCCCCGGCATAGGCAAGATAACTGCACACCGCATTATAAAATTCAGAGATGATAACGGAGGCTTTAAAAATCTTCAGGAACTTACCAGAGTTGAAGGGGTAAGCCAGAAGATGTTTGCTTCCTTTAAAGACCATCTTACCCTCACAGGCAAATCCGATTTAAAAATGCTCATTGACATTAACTCCGCATCGAAAGAGACATTACTGACACTTCCAAGAGTTTCAGAAAACAAGGCAGAGGCAATTATAAATTACAGAAAAAAACACGAAGGCTTTATCCGAATAGAAGACCTCTTGCTTGTTAAAGAGTTCGATAAAAAAGAATACGACGAGATAAAAGAATTGATAATCGTTCAGGCAGTGAGGAAGAAAAACAAATAACACACTGAAAGGAGGGCATGTTATGGCAGGAGATTGGAAATCAATAGTCAGTTCGGTAGCTCCGACCATAGCTACGGCATTGGGCGGACCTCTGGCCGGTATGGCAGTAAGCGCCGTATCGAAGGCGGTTTTAGGCAATCCGGAAGCGACTGAGGCAGAGGTTAAGGAGGCTGTATCTAAATCGAGCGACCCGGAAGTTCTGTTAAAGCTGAAACAGGCCGAGCAGGAGTTTGCGGCAAAGATGAAGGAACTCGATATTAATCTCGAAAGGCTCGCATCCGAAGACAGGCATAGTGCAAGACAAAGGGAGATAGCAGTCAAGGATAAGACACCTACGATATTGGCTTATGCTTATACATTCGGATATTTTGTAATACTCGGCGTGGTAATGAAATGGGGAGTGCCTGACAGCGCCAGAGAAATGATTAACATCCTTATTGGAATCTTAAGCGCAGCGGAAGTAGCGATTATAAGCTATTATTTCGGCTCGAGTGCAGGCTCTGCAAAAAAGAGCGCCACGATGGAGGAAATATTAAGGAGATAGATATGCCAATCAATAAAACCGTTCGTCTTGAAGCGAAGGATTATATACCAACGGAAACCAAAAAGGATTTAATTGTGCTTCATCATACTGTAGGCGGAACGGCTTTGAGCACGATTAACTACTGGAAGACAGACCCTAACAGAATTGCTACTGCATACATTGTTGAAAGGGATGGTGTTGTCTATGAAGTCTTTGACCCGAAATACTGGGCATTTCATCTGGGGCTTAAAGGGAGCGGCGGCGCTGTAGATAAGAGAAGCATAGGAATTGAGATAGCAAGCGAAGGGGGGCTGACTCAGAGGGATGGGAAATTGTATTGTTTCGGTGTGGTTTCCGAAAGGACGCTTTTTAAGCAGGAGTATTACGACAATGAAATGACCTGGAGGGAATATCGTTTTTTCGATGCCTATTCCGCTCCACAAATTTCAGCCGTATCCGAGTTAATCGCCCGACTCTGCGAGCAATTCAATATACCGAGACAGACCCCTGCAAATCACTTTGATGCGGATGATTCTTATCGGCAGTTTGCCGGGATTTTAGGGCACCATCACCTGAGACCCGATAAATCCGATGTGCATCCCGGCTTTCGGTGGCAGAGGGTTGTTGATGAATGCAAACTGGCAGTGGTGTAAAGAAAATTATAAAACCCTTTTCACCACCACAAAAATCGCAAAGGAAATAAAAG
>CAYMMR010000075.1:0-10045 GCA_964391545.1 uncultured Nitrospinota bacterium
GAGTCAAATTTAAAAAAGAAAGGAGGGATTAAAATGAGTTTAAAGGACTGGGTTTTTGAAGTAGTAACAGAAGTAGTAACAACCGAAGTAGTTTTGGGAATGTTTTTGATGATGTTGCTTTTAGGGGTTGTTAATAAGATTTTTTAACTTAATGCCCTATTAGGGCAAAGGAGGATGTATGAACATCATAGGAGAAATCGAGAAAAAAATTAAGGAAGAACTAAAAAGAGCAGACTTTGGGCACTTGTCAGACGAAGAATACAAACAAATGATTTATGAAAAGTCAGACAAGGAGCTGTGGAGACAAATTGAGGAGGAGGAAAGAAAGACAGACTTTGGGCACTTGTCAGACGAAGAATACAAACAAATGGTCGAGGACTTTTTCGAGGATCAAAAAAAAGCGGAGTCCTCGGGCAATTGCGATTGTTTCCGGGAGGATATGTCCATGTATGACCGGGAAGGATGGTTCAAAGTCGGACACCCTGGCGAAAAAGGAACATGGGGCGAGTAATTTTAGTTTTTTTTTAAAAAAGAAAGGAGGTGAATTGGGCAGGTAATGAGTAAAGGGGACCACGCCCTCAGGCGATAGTATCTCCCCTGGAGTGGTGCCGGGGGAGAAAAAAACAAGGAGGTCTAAAATGAAGAAGATAATTTTAGCAGTAGTGATGTTAGCAGTAATGTTTTCAGGGAATGCAAACGCATTTGAAATGTTTGCGGCATCAACCACGGCAAGGGTGTCTCAGCCGGAACATCGGGTTAGCTTATTTGGCACAATAACTCATTTTCCCAATAATGCCAGTGTTGACAAATACGAGACCGCTTACCGCCCCGCGCTTGAATTTAAGAGCGACTCCCTAAGTTTCAATAATTTTTTTCTTGTTCCGGGTGTTTATTATGCCGCGATAGGGATAGACAAAAGTCGGAGAGAATACACCATCAACCCTGCAGTTGCAGGATCCTTAAGATATAACCTCTCTAATTTTATTGACCTTAGCATTGGCTATGGCACCAATGGAGGCGACAAATCAGGACCAATTTATTCAGGCAAATTTGAGATTTATAAGTTCAAGGAAGGCGCAGCGGTTGAGGCAGGAATGCTTTTTACCAACATCGGAGAGCCTGTCAATAGCTACCTGATCGGCGCATCAATCCCTTTTAATTAAGGGGAGAGGGGAGGGCAAAACCTCCCCTTAGCCAAATTTCATTAAAGTATCTGCATTATATAAGTATGGACATTAAAATTAATTTTGAAAAAGAGTTTATAAATTTAAAAAGGGCAGTGGCACTCTGTCACATAAAATTAGGCTATCCGGTCAAGCTTATTGCGCAAATATTTAACATAACCGAACGGTCAGTACAATTTTTCATAGACGAGGAGGTAAAAAAGATATGAAAAGAAAATTAATAAAAGACGAGGCAACTGAAATTTGCAAACATCTTAAGATTATTAATAATCCTATAGATTTTATAATTGCCAATTCGCACAGATTTATAAGGCTATACGATATTTTGCGATTTGAGTTATCAACTGATTTTGACAATGTATACCGCAGGGACAAAATCAATTATTGTTATGACCCTGATAGCACATGGGAACCAGGGAGATAGAGGAACAGTTATGAAGCCAAAATACTTAATACCAATATTATTTTTTGTAGGATGTGGCGAGGGGAGATTGAATCTCCCTACTACACCAAGTAATATACAGACCCAACAGGGGCAATCACAACCGCAGACACTATCATTATCTCAATCACTATATCAGGAGACACCACAACTGCACATATCGGGTAATACCACAGCTGCAGGCAGTGGCACTATAACCATTCAATACATATCGGGCAATACCACAACCTCAGGGGCAAGCAGTGGAACTATAACGACATGGTAGGAAAGGAGATAAAAAATCATGATGCCTTATTACATTCAGAAACATTCTGAAATTACAGACAGTAAGAGCAACCGAAAATCGGCGTTATGTCCGCAGTGTGGCAGGGAAGAACTCATAGGGATAGATAACGAACTGATAAAGTGTAGTATTTGTGTACAGATAGTATCCTCTCAAGAACAAGAGACATCGGTAAAAGGGGAGGATATTAAGAGTTTAAGGGAAAAATTGGGAGTATCTTTAAAGTCTTTTGCAGATGATATGAAGATAAGCAAAGGTGTACTTTCTGATATTGAAAACAACAAGAGACGGGTAAATGATACCCTTATAAAGTGGTATCGGGCCCATATATCTTTAAACGCACAAAACAGCCCTTTAAATACTCGGGCAGACAAAGACATATCAACATACCAACCACCCCTATTTTGAGAACCTTAGAATCAATGGGGACAGGGGTTTTCAGCCAGCAAAAAACAGGGTTTGAGACTTCTTAAAATATGATATAATCCCGGCAAGGTATTTTCAATGTTACTTGCTGGGTCCCAAGGGCATTAAAGCCCGGAAAGGAGAATAAGAATATGGGACTCTATAAAAGGCAGGATTCACCAGTTTTTTGGATGAGTTTTAGTGTTAATGGTAAGCAGTATAAACGCAGCACTGGGACGGCGGATAAAAGGTTAGCTGAGGCAGTTTTAGGCAAGGTTAGAGGGCAGGTAGTAGAGGGTAAGTGGTTTGAGGTTGATCAGGCTAAACAACATACTTTTGACGAGATGATGGAGAAGTTTATGAGGGAGTATGCGCCATCGAGGGAATTAAAGACTCAGAAAAGCTATATAACATCGCTCAACAACCTTAGAAAATATTTTACAGGGATGTTGTTATCTGATATTACCCCACTATCCATATCGAATTATTACCAAAAAAGAAAAGGGGATGGAGTATCTATATCAAGCATCAACAGGGAATTTGCAATGCTGTCTAAAGCTTTCAATCTTGCCTATAAACGATGGGGATGGTGTAATGAAAACCCTTGTAGTAAAATCCAGAGAGAGCCTGAAAACAATCAGGTTGATAGATGGTTAACGAATGAGGAATCGGAGAGGTTAATATCTGTATGCAGCAGTTATCTTAACGGAGATATGGTTGATATAGTAATAATCGCGCTACATACGGGCATGAGGCAAGGGGAAATCCTTAATCTCAAATACACTGATATAGATATTTTCAGGAAGGTAATCACAGTCCTTAAGAGTAAGAACAAAACTCCCCGAACTATCCCTATGAATGAAACTGTTTACCAATTATTTTTAAGGAGAAGTAAAATCAGGAGTATGTCAGGGTTTGTATTCACCACAGGCAACGGAACAAGGCACATGGTAAGGAATCTTATAAGGGAGTTTGATAAGGCAGTGGAAAAGGCAGAAATAAAAGATTTTACCTTCCACTGTTTACGCCATACCGCCGCTACATGGATGATACAGTGTGGAATTGATATTTACACTGTATCAAAAATCATGGGACATAAGGATATTAAGACAACCATGAGATACGCTCATCATTATCCCGAGAGCTTACGGCATGGTGTCAAAGCAATTGAAAATTTCAGAAATATTCAATTTAAAAATGAGGTTGCAAATGGCACAATTTCAGGGTAGAATTACTAAAGATTATCCCGATTTTAGAACAGTAACTAAAGATTTATGTCAGTCTATACTTGCAACTCATTGATAAATTAGTTAGTGGGCCGTTAGCTCAACTGGTAGAGCAACTGACTCTTAATCAGTAGGTCGCTGGTTCGACCCCAGCACGGCTCACCAATAAAAAAAACCGCCGGCATTATCTCTTACCGCACAACATGTTTAAAATCAAAGGAAATATTGTTCTATGTGTATTGTCGAGAAGTTAAAAATATTTTTAAAAAAGGAAATTAATGTTTTTTTTACCGATAACGGAACTACAATGATTAGCCATAGAAAAAGACCCGATGGATATTATATAATAAGGCTGCATAATATGTTTACAGAGGCAGGTGAGGATGTTATAAAGGCTGTATCGGATTATATCAAAGGCAGCAGGAGAGATTCGATAGGAATTATAAGAAGGTTTATAAACGAGAATTCCAATAAAATAAAACAACCCGGCCGTAAACGAAATGTCCGATCTGCCGGGCATTGCTATACTGCCGGCAAGTTCTTCGATCTGAAAGAGATATTCGATAACCTCAACAAGGAATATTTTAATGGGACTATTTCAACGGCTATAACATGGGGCAGGAATATTCGCAATGGAAGGAGGTATATCAGATTTGGCTCTTATACGGAAAAGGGCAGGCAGGAACAAGGCGATGGTGAATATAAGGATATTATAAGGATACATCCGATTTTAGACCAGGAATTCATTCCGGGATTTTTCATCGAAAGCATCGTATATCACGAGATGATTCATAAACTCGTTAAAACCCGTATAGATAACGGAAGGAGAAAAATTCATACACCGGAATTTAAAGAGATAGAAAAAAAATTTAAGGATTACGAGAAGGCAAGGGAATGGGAAAAAGAAAATATGAGGAGGCTGTTGAAAAGGACTATTATATGAACGAGTTGAGATTAGGACCGATATTTATTCGCAACAGGTTTTTGATAGCCCTGTATAATTTTGCAGAAAGCCGTCTCGGAATTAGGGAGATACTCGATTTGGAGATATTTTATAAGCTGGCTCCGTCGCATCTTGGAATATTTTCATGCTTCGGCGGAATAACATTTTTTCTCTTTACCATTCAGATTATAACGGGCACCCTGCTGCTCGTATATTATGTCCCCACAACGGCGCAGGCTTACGAGAGCATAGTGCATATAACCAACAATGTCCCGTTCGGATGGCTTATAAGGGGATTTCACCACTGGGGGGCTAACCTTATGATAATCACTGTATTTATACACATGGGGAAGATATATTTTCACGGCATATATAAAAATCCAAGAGAGTTAAACTGGATAACAGGGGTGGTTCTCCTTATGACCACGCTCTCGTTCTCTTTTACAGGATACCTGCTCCCGTGGACACAGTTATCCTACTGGGCGACCGTGGTAGGAACGGAAATACCCTCTGCTGTCCCTGTTATAGGCGATTATATAAAATTTCTCTTGAGGGGCGGCATGGATATATCGCAGGTAACCTTGACCCGGTTTTTTGCCGTCCATGTTATGGTATTGCCGGCAGCTATTGTCGTATTCATAGGGCTGCATATTTTAATGATAAGGAGACAGGGAATTTCAGGACCACTGTAATTTTTTTTGCCATGATAAAAATATAAACCACTAAAGACACTGAAATCACAGAAAAAATTGTAACTATTCAGCAAATTACAATATTCCCCCTTAATAAAGGGGGTTGGGGGGTTGTTTAAACTTTAATGCAGTGTATTACAACCCCCTTTGTCCCCCTTTTATAAGGGGGAATTTAATGGAAATTTATTTGCTGAATAGTTACAAAAAATTAAATACAGACACAGATCAACACAGCCCCTGAAAGATTCAATCAGGGGCTGTGTCCATCAGTGTCTAAAAGTTTTTTCGGTGTCTTCAGAGTTTTCAGTGGTTAAAGCAGGTTTTTATTTCTATGTACAAAAAAGAGGTTGAGATAAAATATCTTTCGATAGGAGAGAAAACAAAAAAAGTAGAAAAGGGAGAGGCTTACTGGTTTTTTCCTCACCATGTAGTCGAGCAGATCATAATCATGCTCATTGTAATGGGTATCATAATTAGCCTTGTAACGCTGTTTCCGCCCCATCTTGGCGAAAAGGCAGACCCCTTTGTAACACCCGAGCATATAAAGCCCGAATGGTATTTCCTTGCAGCATATCAGTTTTTAAAAGCCGCAGATATTTTTGAATTTCTCGGCAGGTGGGCGCCGAAGATAATAGGCGTGGCAGGACAGGGCGTGATAATACTCCTTATCCTCCTGTTTCCATTTTTTGACAGACACCCGGAAAGAAGACCTTTCAAGCGTCCGATTGCAACATTGGCGGGCATACTTGCTGCTCTCGTCTTCATTGCCATGACTATGTGGGGATATTATTCCTAAGCCGAATTATTCGGAAGCGAAGAAACTTTTCTCTCGCTTCCGTTATTTTTCCCCGCACATAATTTATGTGCGGGGTCGTTCGAGTAAAGTTTCTTCGCTTATAAAAATTTCTTGCCATTTTGAGCAAGGTTTTATTCGTAAGTAACTGCTGTTAATTTTTACGGTTGACTAACCTTAGTTTTAAGGCTATATTTATAGCGGAGGTATCAAATGTCATTTACTGTTACGCTTACTGAGCTTTCATTCTTTTTGATTGCCATAGGATTTTTTATGCTGGTGGTTTATCTGATACCTGCGATAATCCAGCTCCGCCAAACCCTTAAAACCGTTCAAGAGCTTTCTGAAGAATCGAGAAAGGTGTTGAAAGATACTGTCCCTGTAATTAACAAGGTAAAGGGACAGCTTGACGGCATAGGCGATACGATAGAGAAATTTAAAACAGTCGGGAAAAGGCTTCCCGATATTGCAAATATTGCCGCTTCGCAGGTTAAAAAACCTCTTGTAGTAGCGGCAGGGCTTGCAGGTGGAATTATATACGCCATAAAATCGTTAAAAAAAACAAAAACCCGATAGAACACAGATGACACGGATTTAGCGGATTTGCACGGATTTTTAAATATTTTAACAAGGATATACAGGATGGACAGGATAAAAAAAATAAAAAGATTTTTAAATATCCTGTTTATCCTGTTCATCCCTGTTAATTAATTCTTTTTTTATTTTTTTTATCAGCGAAAATCTGCGTCATCCGTGTCATCCGTGTTCTATTGTAAATTTTATAATTTCTGATTTTTGGAAAAGGAGGTGATTGAAATGTCAGAAAACAGAGGCTCGACGGTTTTGGAGGTGGCATTAGCCTTTCTTTTAGGCGGTGTCGCAGGCGCTGCGCTCGGCATACTCTTTGCGCCGGCATCGGGTAGGGAGACAAGAGAAAAGATAATGGATACTGCCGAAAAGGTTAAGGACAGCGTTGTAGAAGGTTACGATACCGTGCTGGACAAGACAAGGGAAGGCGCAGGCAAGGTAAAGGAATTTATAGAAGAAAAAAAGGAGAGGGTAAGGGCTGCCTATAGAGGAAGCGAGACTACCACATAAGAGGGATAGCACAGGAGTGTTAAGTGTTGAGTAAGACGCTTAACACTTAACACATCCACGGAACAGGGTTATCCCGATTTTCTAATGTCAATCATTTTAATATTGTTCCCGTAACTTGCCACGATTATATCGGTCAGCTTTGTCATTTTCTCGACTATATCCTTTATCCGCAGGGACTGTTCTCTTATCGTCTTCAGCATATTTATCCTTTCGGTGTCTTTACAGTCGCAAGTTTCAAGCATCATCTCTCCATTGCCGAGTATTGCCGTAAGAGGATTATTTATTTCGTGCTTAACAGCAACTGCCATCTGAAGGATAGCATTCAGTTTTTCGGTCTTTACGGACTCTTTAAAAACAAATACCATGCCGATAACGCTCCCATAATCATCATTTATATGCCCCGAATATATATTAATAAATTTACGGGATGGTTTTACCATCTCCATATCTTCTATAAAGCATGGTATCTTGCAGCATCCGATAAGAATATTCGCAACCTCATCGGGCTTTTTAAACAACGGCTTTAATTTATCGGAGATTATCTCCCTTATATCCCCCTTATCCATCTCTGATAAAGGGATGCCGAAGATGTCTTCCATCCTTTTGTTGCTTAACACTACCTTCAAGTTGTTGTCTATCATTACTACGCCGCTGTCTATAGAATTAAGGAGGGCAAGAAGATTACCCCTGCTCTCCTGAAGCTCCCTTGACATTCTTTCAAATCTCTCTGCAGCCTTCTCTGCCTCTGTCCTGAACGCCTTTTCTTTATTGCTCTCATCCCTCACCAGATTGAAGAGATAGGCGTTTCTTAACGGGTTGGCGACTATGTTGGACATAAGCCCGAAAAATTTTACCTCCCTCTCCGAAAAACCGTGGTCCCTTACTGTGCGTAGTATAAGGGTTCCGACAACATCGTCATCGAAGAAGATCGGGAATACGGCTATCGCCTTTATTTTGAGATTTTCGAGTATTGCCTTTATCTCGGACATCTCAAGCTCTTTGCATATATCGTTTATAATCATCTCATGCTTCTCTCTCAATACCTTTATTATCTCGGGATATTTCGACAGGCTAAGCTCGATCTCTTTGAAATCCGGGTATTCATGGGAGGCTATTACATAGCCGTGCTCGTGCTGCCTGTTTATGTATACAACGGAGCATCTCTCCAATTGAAAAATCTCTGCCAGTTTTTCTATTACTATATGAAGTATAATCTTTGGATCAAGGGATGACGATATCTTTCTCGTAATCTCCAATAGAATCTCTTCATCCCTTTCCTTAATAAGCAGGGCATCATACATCTCCTTTGACCTTAGGTGGGACTTTACCCTGGCGAAAAGCTCCGGAAGGGAGAAAGGCTTTGTTATATAATCGTCTGCGCCTGCATCGAGTCCCTTTATAATATCCTCTGTCTTCTCCATCGAGGTAAGCATAAGGATTGGAATCGAAAGGGTGGACTCATACCCTTTTAATTCTCTGCATATTTCAAATCCATTCATTCCGGGCAGCATTACATCGAGGAGTATTAAATCGGGGGCGTAATCTTTAACCTTTGGGATTGCCTCTTTCCCATTGTATATCGCATCGGTCCGGTAACCCTCTTCTTTCAATGAAAAACAGAGGGAATCTGCAATATGTTTTTCATCTTCAATTATGAGGATTTTCTTTTTCCCTTCTTTCATAAACAGTCCTTTCTACAGGGGGGGAGAGAAAATACCATTGAGGTATAGTAATAGGGGAATATAAAAATGTCAAGAACAAAAACCTGATTTTAACCACTGAACCACTGAAGACACTGAATTAAAAAATTCTTTTTTCTGTGCTTTCAGCGGCTTCGGTGGTTTTTAATTTCCTTATATAAACAACGGCGCTAAGACAAGGGACACAATAGACATCAGTTTAATAAGTATGTTCATTGCTGGTCCAGATGTATCTTTGAATGGGTCTCCGACTGTATCACCCACTACTGCTGCCTTGTGCGCATCCGAGCCTTTTCCGCCGTAATGACCCTTTTCTATATATTTTTTTGCATTATCCCATGCCCCGCCTGCATTAGCCATCAGTATGGCAAGGAGAACTCCTGCGACTGTTGCGCCTGCAAGCATACCGCCGAGCGCGGCAGGACCGAGTATGAATCCGACAAGGACGGGGGCTATAACTGCCGTAACACCAGGGAGTATCATCTCCTTCAAAGCCGCTGTGGTGCTTATATCAATGCACTTTGCAACATCGGGCTTTACACCTTCCTTGCCTTGAAGAAGTCCCGGTATCTCCTTGAACTGCCTCCTTATCTCATTGACCATCTTAAATGCCGCCTTGCCGACAGATGTCATTGTTAAAGCTCCGACGAAGAATGGAAGTATGCCGCCTATCAGCAATCCTATAACCACATAGGGGTCTGTTATCGGTATCTCGAAGGGCTTGCCTAATTTTACACTGATTGCCTGACTGTATGCGGAGAAAAGCGCAAGGGACGTTAAAGCAGCAGAGCCTATGGCAAAACCCTTGCCGATTGCAGCCGTTGTATTGCCGAGCGCATCGAGGCTGTCCGTTATAGTCCGGACATCTTTGCCGAGATGGCTCATCTCCGAGATGCCGCCTGCATTATCTGCGATAGGTCCGTAGGCATCCACGCTCATAACTATGCCGACCGTGGCAAGCATGCCAACTGCCGCTATGCTGATGCCGTATAAACCGCCTGTATAATTTGCAATAAATATCGCAGCGCAGATTGACAGAACAGGGAGGGCGCAGCTCTCCAACCCTACTGCCATGCCTGTTATGATATTTGTTGCGGCGCCTGTCTGGCACGATTCTGCGATTTTCTCGACTGGCTTTCCCGAGGTGTAATATTCGGTGAGAAGACCTATTGCAATCCCTCCTACGCACCCGGAAAATACCGCCAAGTAAACGCCGTTATTTACATCCATATAGTAAACTACTGCGTAAGCAAATATAAGAAAGAGTCCTGCTGCAGTA